>JAEYWA010000177.1 GCA_023431385.1 Bacillota bacterium
TCTTGAAGATGGATCAACCTCCACAAAAGTGCACCAGGGCAGCCAGTGATAATGGCTCTCCAACATCTGACCTGTAAAATTTCCGCTTTCGTGGCCCAATCCCGGCATGCTGTACCCAATACTGCCATCAACATCATTGGACTGCCGGGTGTTCTTGTGTATGAATTCAGCAAAATCCAGATAATGCTCATCACCTGTTATAACATATAACCTGTAATAAGTATAGGCACATGCGGCCATATATACATCGGCGCCACCCCCGATTGTTATAATACTCTGTCCGCTGATTGAATACTTATTGAAGGGATGTTTCGGCCAGGGGGCTTTTACGGGAAACTTCCAGGCATAGGTCCAGGTTTCGGTGTAATCAGCGGCTCCAATGGCACCTTCCAGCCACTTTTGCCCACCGGTCAGATCGTACAGAGCCAGAAAGCCAAACATGGCATAAATACCTGCTTCCTTATCCTGTATATCGGTATTGTCACAGGTTCCACCTCGGTACTCCATGTTCAGGTAAGCATTATCAAAGGACCACTCACCGGCTTTTATTGCAGCAGTTTTATATTTTTCCTCACCTGAAACCAAATAGAATTGGATCAGGAAACGTATTACACTGGGTGTATTTGATTTTGAATCCATACGGATAGAGCTGTCTGAATTATAGGCACGGTAGAAACTGCCGTCCTCATTTTGAATTCTTATAAGCCACTCTGCTGTTTTCCAGCAGAATTCCCGCCAATTTGGACGTTCATCCCCCTTTTTTCTCATATAAACATAAGCGTCCAGTATAGCCTCAACACCGTCTGCAAGCATACGAATATAGTGGGGATATGGCTCAAACCCTGTGATATTCGGATTATAGCACATTTGAGGCAGCCCGGATTCAGTCATAGCTGTTCTTACCCAGAAATCAATGATATTCACACCCTTTTCATAGGCTTCAGGGACATTTTCCTTATCTCCGTAGCGCAGCAGCTGATATCCAATACCGGGCTGCTGTCCCACAAAGCCAAACTGGAAGGATACGCAGGATATATCCATATCCGGAAGCTGGCAGGCAAAGGGCAGACCATAGGAGTTATCATACTGTCTGGTATATTTATTAAGTATCTTCATACAGTTGTGGTAATGAAGTTCATTATCTACATAAAATAGTACATCGCGAAGGCGGTCATAAGTGAGCCTCCACACATCTCTCATCATATTTTGAAAGCTGTCATACCGATCGAAATTTACCGCTACAGAATAATTCTGTTCAAAGCCTTCCTCCACAGGATGATTGATACGCTGGAAGGTTTTTACCCTATTGTTGTAATCCAAACCCCCAAAGTGATTGTTTCCTGGCATCTGACCATCGCAACCGGGATAAACATAGTCGATAGACAGGCCCTCGCATTTGGTTTCAAATTCCTTCCGTACCTCAAAGCCATAATACATATAGTTTAGGGTTTTGCTTTCGGGCTTGCTCATACCAATGGCTCCGATTGTAAACTTAGAATCTGTATTATTTTCTGACCTCACAATATCCAAAGACCTCATTGTCACGTCGGCCGCCCAACGAGATATGGCTGCTGTTTCTCCCGACTTAATGTTCTGCATCGCAAACAAAGGCATAGCATAACAGGTTTCCATACACCAGAAATATTCACAGTCCAGGTCCTTGCCAAAAGCGTTTTCAGGTGCAAATTCGTTTTGCTTGTACCAGACACCGGGAGCAAAACAGTTATACTCATGGGTATTATCCGATTCAACCATAACAAAAGAAATCTTTGTGGAGAACCCAAGATCTTCTCCGGCCTTAAGTACTTTTACGTTTCTGCTCACCCTGAACCCAGAACCGGTTCCTTCATATACATCATAAAAAGAAAATTCAGAACCTGAGGGAACCGTCAGAGTACCTTTTCCAATCAGTTTACCTCCTGATACTATAATTTCACTATAAGAGCTTTCAAAAAACTCGTTAACGGCAAACACCGTTTTTACCGTAACAAACATAGGACGCTTATTGTAATATAAGAGCCTGTTATTTTTATGAACCTCAATACCACCATCCTTGGGTGTAAGAGCATAATTACCGCATATAAGCTTTATTGACATACATATACCTCCTTTTGGCTTTTAGTATAGAATGGGTTATATCCCCAATATTTCTTTAATTTTTACAATATCCCGTTGATTTGCTTCAGGCAATGGGAAGGAACAGTAATCCTTAACCGGGATACCTTTAATGGCCATTGCTTTTTTGATATAAGGCACAAAAGGTTTCCCTACCTGATATATATCCATTAATCGATCTATTTTTCTCTGAATTTCAGATATAGATTTAATATCATTGTTCTTGAAGGCCTTTACCCAGGCGCTGCAAAGTTCGGGCACCAGATTTGACAATCCGCCTATACAGCCATCTCCCCCGGATATTACATTATGAGCAAAGTTATCATCAAAGCCTGAATAGATTTTAAATTCAGGAAACTCGGGCTTGATTAATTTTATCAGTTCTCTGGTGTGGTCCATACCAGGAATTGTATCTTTGTAACCGGCTATATTCTTATGTTTTCTTAACAGATTAAGGGTTACACGAGGTGAAAGGTCATATCCTGTACGATCAGGAAAATTATAGAGGTACAGGTCACCGGGACACTCTTTTGCAACAAGATCATAATACTCTTCAACACTTTCGTTACTCAGGCTGAAATAATAGGGTGAAATTACTACAACTCCATCTGCTCCCTGATTACAGGCATATTTCGACAGTTCAATAGTTTCATTTACATCCATACTGGCAGTTCCGACCAATACCTTTACTCTTCCGTTAATATGCTTTACAGCCAGGCGTATCAGTTCTTTCTTACTCTCCACTGGAATGGCAAAAAACTCTCCGATACTCCCCAGAACTAATATACCGTCTACACCGCCCCTAATCAGGTGGTCATATAGTCCTTCAAGAGCTTCGGTATCCAGTCTCCTGTTTTCATCAAATGGAGTAACTGCAGGGGTTATATAATTACAATTCATCGTAGTGATCTCCTTTATTTATTAGTATCCTGCACCTTTCATAGCAGAAAGAGCAGATTCTGTATATCTTTTCAACAGTCCCTTCCTTGGAGTAGCCGGAATTACGCCGTTTTTTAATCTCCGTTCAGAAAAGACCCTTTGTACTTCTTCCAAGGATACTTCCTTATGATTTATACCTACAACATTTATACTTCTTGTTTCAATATCGTATTCAACAATGTCTCCCGTTTCAATCAATCCCAGCGGTCCTCCTGCTGCTGCCTCCGGCGAAACATGTCCAATTGCTGCGCCCCGGGTAGCTCCTGAAAATCTTCCATCAGTGATAAGTGAAACAGTTCCGTTCAGTCTCTTATCACAAACAATTGCTTCGGTAGTCATGAGCATTTCAGGCATTCCACTGCCTCTTGGCCCTTCATAGCGTATAATTATTATTTCCCCTGGATTTATCTTATTATTTACCACCGCATTGTAAGCATCCTCTTCGGAATTGTATACTTTGGCCAGACCTTTGTGTTTACGCATATTCTCTGCACAAGCCGAGTACTTTACAATTGAGCCCTCCGGAGCTAAATTACCTTTTAATACGGCTATGGAGCCTTTTTCCTTAGCTTCGCTTAACGGCAGAATAACATCTTCTCTTTTTATACCGTAATTTGAAAGATAGCCCAGATACCTATTAAAAAAATTATCCCTTTGCAAATCCTCAAGATTTTCTCCCAGAGTCTTCCCCGTTACTGTTATAACCTCCAGATTTAAATAATCTTTAAGTATTAACTGTACCATCGGTACACCGCCTGCAAACCAAAAGGCTTCTGTCAGATGCTCCCCGCCCGGGAATATATTTCCGATATGAGGTATTTTGTGATTGATTTCATCAAATAGTTCAGGTGTCAATATAATATCAAGCTCCCGGGCGATGGCAGGCAAATGCAGTGTGGCATTAGTAGATCCTCCAATGGCACTGTGTACAATAATTGCATTAACAAATGCTTCTTTTGTCATAATCCTGCCTGGAGTGACAGCTCCGGCCACAAGCTCCATGATCTTTCTTCCGGCTTTTCTCGAGTAGGATAGAATATCACGCATTGTTGCAGGAACCAGAGCACTTCCGGGCAGAGCCATACCCAGGGCCTCGGCCATGCACTGCATTGTACTTGCCGTGCCGAGAAAAGTACATGCTCCCACAGAGGGGCAACCAGTCAGCTTATAATCCCAGACTTCCTGTTCGCTGATTTCTCCCTTTCGCTTCTGCCTGAGGGAAATATCTCCGGCAACCAGTGGAGTTGTCATATTTGGCCCAGGTCTCATGCTTCCGCCCGGAATAAATATTGCCGGTATATCGAGTCTTGCTGCAGCCTTTAAATGTGCAGGAATTGATTTGTCACAGGAGGAGGACAGAATTATTCCATCCCAGGAAACCATGCTTCCATGGACCTCAACCATATCACATATAGCCTCTCGAGAGGCCAGAACAAAATTCATTCCCTTATGTCCCTGTGCACATCCATCACAAATATCTGTCGTGTGAAAGCTTGCCGGACAGCCCCCTGCTTCATAAACGCCGTTCCGGGCCTGTTCGGTTAGCTGATTCAGATGAGTACTTCCAGGATGACTGTCACCATAAGCATCCTCTATCAGAATCTGGGGCTTAGTGATGTCTTCCTCATCCCAGCCCGAACCGAGCTGGAGTGCATCCACCTGTGCCCAAAGTTGCCTCTCGTAAGAGCTTTTTTGTTTGATATTATCCATAAATACCTCCGTATGTTCTATTTAACCAGCTTCAACTTAACTGTAGGCTTTCCGGCTCAGCTCTTAGCAAACTTCAGTGTGTATATACTTGAAGGTTCCAGATTAGCCTTAAAGCTCTCTCCCTCCAATGTAATATCAACTGATTTATTCTCTCCTGTAAAATTGGATGCAAGCAGGATGATACTCTGGTCGGTATTTTTAAAAGCAATAATACTGTCGTCACCGCTGCTTGCAGTACCTATCCTTTTTGCACCTGACTCTATAAAACGGCTGAAGTGCATCATGACGTAATACTCGTAATTATAAAGCACCTCTTTTGTGTTACGGTTTATTGTTATCATGGAGTTCTGTTTCCATCCCCAAGTGCTCAAGGTGGATTCATCCAGTATCATATTCCAATAGCTATAGTTAATACAGCCGTTTTCAAGGTAGGATACAATATCTTTGTAAATTTCTTCAGCCTCCTCCCATGAATTTGCTCCGTTATGGCACGGAGATTCGGTATGGTATAGCTTAATCCGTGGCAATTTTTCATATGAATTCCTAACCACCTCAGGTGATGAATACTGGTATCCAATTCCTTTAACAAATTGCTGGTTGACTGCATCACTTACTACTTCATCTGCATATCCCATAACATTGCGTATTGACCCGGCCCAGATTTCAGTTTTTAAGGGTTTCCCCTGAGCTCTTACAAGTTCCGGCACCAGATAAGCTCTTATGAATTTCTTCATTAATTCTGAAGTCATGGTAGAGGTAGGATAAATATTAATTACATCAGTTTCATTTTGAATGCACACTGCCAGCAACGGTACCCCTGCTTTTTCGTATTCTTCTATGTATTTCTTAAAATATATCGCATATGCCTTAAGGTTTTGGGGAATATCCAGGAGCTCTCCTCCGTTACACATATCGCCGTTGGTTTTCATCCAGAATGGAGGACTCCATGGGCAGCCCCATATTTTTATCGAAGGATTGACTTTCATTGACTTGAGAATATATGGAATGAGCCTCTTTTTATCCCTTGAGATATCAAAATACTCCATTTTAAAATCGCCTTCCATATCATTCAGAGAATATCCATCCAGTGCAAAATCACTGGCGCCCATTGGAGTGCGACATAAATTAAAACGACAGCCCGTCTGACCAAAAAGGTCTTCAAAAACCTTATCCTGCTCCTCTTGAGAAAGACAGCTTACAGCCTCCCAACCGACTTCATTATATGCACCTCCAAATCCCGCAATTTCTTGAAACTCCTTGCATGGGTCCAAATTAATCCTCACTGTCTCTGCATAGCTGTCTGTTTCATTTCTGCTTCTTTGGATGTCTTCCTGGCAGCTTCTACATTTTGTGCCGTCACTATTGGTTTTCCAGATTTTTAGTTGATACATACAATACTCCTTTTCTGCCATATTAATTACCAGACTATAGAATATTAGGCCTTTGTTTGAAAGGTGTTGTACAGGTCTTCCATATGCTCATCCATGATCCTTTTTGCTTCGGAGGAGTTTCTGCTTTTTACCGCCTCAAGCAGTAATTTATGATAATATATTCCTGCACTGTTTCCCCTTTTTGATGTAATTTGTGAAAAAGCTTTGTTTAAAATATCATTGAATATATGGAAGGTTTGAATTATAAGTGAATTCTTAGTCATATTTGCCAATATTAGATGAAAGTTTAAGTCTGCTTTTGAAAACTTCTCCAGGTCATCTTTGAGCTGCTCCATCCTTCTGTATGCCTCTTCAAGTTCTACTAGTTCCTCGGCTGAAGCCTTTTGTGCTGCCAGTTCAGCCACATTCCCTTCAAGAACCTTTCGGTACTCCAAAATTTCCTGTAAAGAGTTCTCATTCAAATAAGCAATTGGTATAAGAGGATTCATGTTGATTCCGGGTGCGGCCTCCCTGATGAAGGAACCTTCACCAAGCCTTGTTTCTATAAGGCCCAGTGCCATTAATTTCTGAAGTGCCTGGCGAACAGTAATACGGCTCACCCCAAAAGACACGGCGAGGTCATTTTCAGATGGAATCTTCTCGCCCTTCTTCCATTCATTATTAATAATCTGCTCCTTCAGCTGCTCAAAAACTTGATCACCTATACTCTGACGTGTAACCTTCTTAATTGGCATACTAATTCATACCTTTCTTATATTGATATACATTTCACCTGTATGTTGTCTACTTGTAATACAGGTTACATTAAATATGTTACATTTGGCAATATAGAATGTCAATCAGTAGTTACAAAATAATTTGAAAAAAGGCTGTCTCTCTTAGATTTTAAGGTCTAATGAGAGACAGCCTTTTAAGTTATTTAGTAGTTATGCCTATTTTTTAGAAGCCAGGAATTCATCAACTTGCTTCTGAGCGTCAGCGCAAACTTTGTTGATTCCAGCCTTTTCAAGAGATTGTTTCATCTTTGGATAATACTTGTCGTAATCAACAATTCCTTCTTTCAATGGTTCACCCATATTCTTACCTACTGTTGCCAATGTAGCAATTTCAGTCTTTACTGGTTCGGGGTTGAATACCCATCCTAATAGCTGATCAGGCTTAGCTGATTCATTAAATTCCTTCATCTTCTTCCACTTATCAGGGCTTTCATTTGACCAGAGGTAATCGAGGAACTGGTCTCCACCCATTGCCCACTGTGCCATTCCGTAGTAACCTGAATTATCTGGAGTTACTCCATCCGCAAAGTCTATCTGGTTTTCACCAATCTTCTTATAATGCTTGTTTTCAATACCCCAGTCAAGAAGATTCTTTATCTGCTTATCACTGAACAGTAAATTAATAAACATCATTGCTCTTGCAGGGTCCTCTGATGTTCTTGGTATAACAAGCATAGAGTTTGTTAAATCACCAGTTGTTGCGTAATAAGGTATATCCTTGTATGCATTTACCTGAATTAAATCATAACCCAATTGAGCCTTCATTTCATCAGCCTTACCAGGCTTAAGCTGTTCTGCCCACATGAACGCCTTTTGAGCCTTCTTTACAGGCATACCGTCCTTTAGTGTAGCAACGTCCTTGTTTATATATCCTTTATTGTACCATTCTCTTGTCATTTTAAATACTTTGATAAATTCTGGTGTTTCAACAAGATTTACAATTTTGATTTCTCCGTCAGTCTTCTTATATCCTACCGGCACTTCGGTCTGAGATATATGTGATAAAGCATCCTGAACAAAGTAGGTAGAATGATCACCCAGTGAAGACAGGAATGGTACTACGCCGGGTTCCTTCTCTTTAATTGTCTTCAACATAGGTTCAAAATCTTCGGGGCTCTTTATATTTGAAAAATCAAAGTTGTATTTTTCTGCTAAAGCCTTATTAACTAAAACACCACCTACGCCAAACATGTCCTTGTTTGTTGGAATAGCGTAAAGTTTGCCATCAATAATTGGAGCCTCTAGATACGCTGGGTTTATGTTCTTTTTGATATCTTGCCCGTATTTTTCAAGCAGGTCATCAAGTTCAAGCCATGCCTTTTGAGCTACAAAAGTACTCCAACCCCACCATGATGGTGAGAACATAACGTCAATTTTTTCACCGGAAGCTACAACGAGCTTCTGTTTGTCCTGATAGTTGTCCCAGAAGAAATAGTTCAATTTGATAGTAGCATTGATCTTCTCTGTTAAAAGTTTACTTACCTCCTCCTGAATTAACGGGAGATCCTTTGTTTGAGGAGCAAGGAAGTAACAGTTCAGTTCATATGGATCTAGCTTAGGAGCCGAACTTTCAGCAGCAGTACTGCTTTCTGTAACTGCCTGAGCGCTTGTTGTTGAAGAAGCAGGAGTATCACCGCTTCCGCCGCAACCTGATAGCATTGCACTACATATAAATACTAAAGCTACCAATATGCAACCCAACTTTTTCATTTTTTTCATTTATTTTCCTCCTTAAATATAAAGATTTTATATTGACCGGTAGATAAATTAATTCATCTTTCCGGAATCAACCCTTTACGGCACCAATTGTAAGACCCTTAATGAAGTATTTTTGGAAGAACGGATATGCAAATATAATTGGGCCAACTCCAAGAATAGCCATTGCCATACGCAGTGTCTCAGCAGGCAATTTAGCAAGCTCGCTGGATGCATTTCCAATAGAAACTGCATGGGATGAGGTCAAAAACTCAACTGAGCGCAAAGCCTGATACATTGAGTATTGAAGGTTATAGTATTTTGCATCATTTATAAACAATAAGCACAGATACCAGTCATTCCAGTAAGCCAGCGTAGCAAACAGACCAACAGTTGCTATGGCGGGAGTAGATAACGGTACTACAATAGAATAGAAAATTCTGAATTCGCTTGCTCCATCTATTCTGGCAGATTCAAGGATTGAATCTGGTAGATTGGTAGAAAAGAAGGTTTTCATTATTAAAACATTGAAAGCATTTAGCAATGCTGGGATAACCAGCACGGCAGGATTGTTTTGGAGATGCAAATACTTTGTATATAAGATATACCATGGCACAAGTCCTCCCTGAAACAGCATTGTGAAGAACATGAAGAATGAGAAGAAGTTTCTATATTTAAAGGACTTTCTCGATATGGGGTATGCATACATCATAGTGAGCAGAACACTGAAAAAAGTACCGATAATACAAGCACCTATTGTGATACCATATGCTCTGAAAAGTTTTTCGGTATCCAGAAACAGGTACTTATAGGTAGAGAAGCTTACCTCACTCGGAAAAAATGAATAACCATTGGTTACCAGGGAGTTCTCGCTGGTGATGGACACCATAAAGACCAGAATCAACGGAGCCACACACACAATACAATATATAATAAACAGAAGGTTGAAAATAATATTTGAAACTTGTGAAATAGAATTTGATTTAAAGGATGCTTTAGCCTTCATATTTTTTCTCCTTTTAATTTATATTGGCGCTTGCTACTTGTTTTAGCAACAAGGAACCAATCCATTAAAATATCTTTAACAGCAAATTTGTCCGGCATTTCATAAATTGGTTCTTCTTGAAGAACCGAGTCTAGAATATTTTATTATCTGGACTGATCTTGCCAACTGACCAGTTTGCAAACAGTACCAGGAAAAATCCTACAACTGACTGATAAAATCCTGCGGCAGATGACATCCCCAAATCACCGCTGTAAATTAAAGCATTATATATGTAAGTATCCAGAACATCTGTAGTTTCCTGAAGCAGCCCCTGTTGCATTGGCACTTGATAAAATAATCCGAAGTCGGACCGGAATATATTACCTAAAGCCATAATTGTAATTACTATCATCAAAGGTACTAAAAAAGGAATTGTAATTGCACGTATCTGTTGGAGCTTGCTGGCACCATCAAGTACGGCTGCCTCATAGTATTCCTGGTCAATTCCGGTAATACCGGCCAAATATATAACAATTCCGTATCCTATAGTTTTCCACAAATTTACCAAAGGTAATATAAAAGGCCAGAACTGTGGCTGGGTATACCAGTCAATCGCTGTCAAATTTAGCAGAGGAGCAATGGACTTGTTATACAAGCCTTCCGGACTGAGAACAGCCAGCACAAGATAAGCAACAACAACCCATGACAAAAAGTATGGTAGGAAAATTACTGATTGATAGAATTTGGCAGCAAGCTTATTCCTTAATTCATTTAGTATAAGTGCTATTGCTACAGCAAAGATCAAACCTAAAACTATAAAAATCAGGTTGTAGCCTATTGTATTTCTGGTAATTCTCCATGCTGCATCGGATTTAAACAAGAATTCAAAATTCTTAAGACCTGACCATGGACTATGCAAAAATCCATCCTGATAGTTAAATTCCTTAAAGGCTATTATTATACCGAACATTGGTAAATAATAGTTAATAAAGACCAAAATAAACGGCGGCAACAGCATGAGAAACATTGCTTTGTTGGTTACCAATTCTTTTACGAATCCATTGCCGCGCTTTGTTAGATTTGATTTGGATGTTGTGTTCGCGTTTGTAAACATTACCTATTCCCCTTAATAGATTTTTTATTTACTTAAATTGCTACTGAGATATTAGAATGTATTTAATTAACGGCTTTATTTAGTTCAGCCATTTTTTCAACAAACTCTTTTGAGGACATTCTTCCGGCAAATAGTTCCGCCACCAGATCCTTGTGAGTTTCAGCATCAGCCGCCGGCAGGATTGTATCCCACCAATTCACAAAGGACGTCCCTGTTTCCATTAGCTTTAAAGATTGTTTAGAAATAGGTGACATCAGGGACTTATCTATATCATCAGTTTTCCAGCAGGAGAACCCTGCACCACTTATACACCCTTTTATACCGGCTTCCTCGCTTATAAATTTCAAAGCCTCAACGGCGTCCTGCTTGTACGTGGTGTTTACATTGATATAGAAGCCATCTGCACTTCCGCCGTAAAACTCTGTTAAAGTCCCCTTTCCGCCTGTTATTACTGGAAACGGAACCACAACTATGTTGTCTTTTGTTGTTGAACCATTCTCTTCTATTCTGGATTCAACCCAGTTCCCCTGGAACATCATTGCTGCTTTTCCCTGGGAGAATTCAACAACCATATCATCAAAACCGATGCTTAAGGCATCGCTGTTAAAAGCATTTGTATCTACCAGCTCCAAAAGTTTTTGTGCGGCATCTTCAAAAGTTTTGTTGCGGAATAAATTTACGTTGCTTAGAGCATTTATACATTCTTGATTTCCGGCCTGCCGCATGGCCAGTATATTATACCAGTACATGCCAGTCCATCGGTCCTTTTCACCCACAACTATCGGTACTATTCCTCTGGACCTCAGTATCTTTACGGCATCAATTAGCTCATCATAAGTTTCAGGTATTTTTGCATCTGCTTGTTTAAAAAGCTGTTTGTTACAATATAAACTCGCAACAAAAATAAACATTGGGAGGCTATAGGTCTTTCCTTCAAATTTGCAATAATCAATAGACCCGGGTATCAGTTTATCCAATGTTCCTTTATTTATATAAGAATCAATAGCAAGAATATTTCCTCCGGAAATATAGGGCTCTACAAAACTCCCACCCCACATATAAAACAGATCCGGAGCCTCACCCGCGGCTAATGCAGTCCTGATTTTAGATTTATACTGCTCGCCATTCCAGCTGACTTCCTTTACCTGAATATTTGGGTTCTCAGTATTCCAGTCTCTAATCGCATCCTTCAGAGGATTCGTTTTATTTGAGACATTTACCCATTGATGCCATAAAACTAATGTTTTTTGTTCTGAAGTGACATTTTGCCGAGGTATTTCTTTTCTGCTGCATGCAGTTTGGCTGAATAATAAAGAAATCACAATTACGGTTAATAAAGAAATTTTCATTAACTTGCCCATTGTATGTTCTCCTCAGTTATATTTAACTTCAGCTTATTTTTTATTATATCTTCTACTTCAATTTAACTCGATTCATTTTTTTGCTGTTTACATTCAAAATTTTTGCATAAACAAGAATTTACCCACATTATCTACTTTGTTACTGGTTTGATGATCCTTTTCGGAATTCATTAATACTATATCCGGTAAACTTTTTAAAGAGTATGCTAAAATAATGAGAGTCTTTTATCCCAACTCTCTCACCTATTTCATATACTTTAAGATCAGTTTCCATCAGAATTTTCATAGCATATTCCATTCTGACTCTGGTAATATATTCAACGAAAGTCTGATTGGTCTCCTGTTTGAACAAGCGGCACAAGTGGCTTGAACTGACAAAGAACTTCTTAGCCACGTGAGAAAGAGAAAGTTCTGTACTGATATTATCTTGTATATATTGTTGAATTTGTATGATCAATGAGTTGGCTTTCTTCTCATTTACATTATGTACCTTGTTAATAACCTTTGTTATTGAGCTTTTTATGTAATTTTTTAACTCAATCATATTATCTATTCTTGAAACATCTTCATATGCCTGCGTTGGATATTGCCACAGGCTGGATGTAGCTATTTTAAGCTCAAGTAATACGTGCATACATGCAGATAGGATGTCAAAAGCCTCCAACCGCAAATTTTCTATAGTTATAGAAGGGCAGTAACGACCTTCTGTAAAAAGTTCGTCAATCAATTCAAACATCTTATTATTCATACCGGCTTTGATATAGAAATCAATTTTTTCAGCCTTATTTGGTATACCTCTCCATGGTGTATCGGTACTATATGTAATGTCTGAGTACTTTACAATTTGATTTTTGCCTATGACCACCTTGTAATTTAGTGCAACACATGCTTCGGAGTAAGAGTTACTAATCTTCTCGATACCGCACTCTTTGTTTCCTACACCTATACATACAAAGCAGTTGTAGCGGTTAATAATTAACGTTTTGATTGTTTCACAGCAATCCATTATATCCAGTGACTCATTATTACTTAAAAGAACCACTCTTCTGTCGTTATCCAAAAACACATGGGTATATCTATCATTTCTAAGTATCTGCCGGATTCGTTCTACACACTGAATTGAGAGAAGAATATTATTTTCCTCTCTATCAATTAAGTCATATATTCCACTGCTTACATCCACAATGACAACCTGAAAATATTTATAATCAGGATTTATTTCGAGTTTAAAATATGTTAATTTATTTATTAATTCTTCAGGGTTTAAATCACCTTCCAGAAGCTGAATCAGAAACTTTTCTCTTAGATAAGGAAGATTTTGCTCGAGCTGATTCTTTACCTTCTCATATTCTCTAATATGTAACCTCTCATCTTCTATCTTTTTTTTCAGCTCCATCGCAACTTTTTTGATCTCCTCTGAATTAATGGGCTTTAATATAAAATCTGAGATACCTAGTTTTATACTCTTCTTGGCATAATCAAACTCATCGTGACCGGTTATAACAACAATTTTTACATGGGGATACTTTTCTTTAACATTTTTACTGAATTCAATACCATCCATAAACGGCATACAAATATCGGTAAAAATAATGTCAGGAACTAAATTATCTATCAGATCTAAAGCTTTTCTGGCATCGGACGCCTCACCCACGATTTCCATGTCCAGTTCTTTCCAATCTATTCTCATCTTTAATAGATTCCTGATAAGATATTCATCATCTACTATAAAAACCTTCAAACTAGACATGCTTTCACTCCCCATTCTCCTTGTTTATCGGTATCAATAAGGTTATCTTCGTCCCGCAGTCCAACTTACTTTCAATTTGAAAACAATTATCCATACCGTAAAATATACGCAAACGTTCAATTGTTCCACGAAGCCCAAAACCAGTTTCATTAGATCGGATATTATGTCCCAACATACTTTCGATGAATTCCTTAGACATACCTACTCCGTCATCTTCTACCGTAATACGGATATGGTCATTCAAGTGCTCTGTTCTGATAGCTATGGTTCCACCCCCAACCTTATTTCTAATTCCGTGGTAAAGAGCATTTTCCACTAATGGCTGTAAAACCAGCTTTAAAATTCTATAGTTATTACATTTATCATCTATGGTAAAGGAAACGGTAAACAGGTCGGGGTAACGCATTTTCTGAATTAAAAGATAGTTCTTTACCATGTCAAGTTCCTCGCCTATAGATATAACTTCCTTTCCCTTACTCAAACTTATACGATAATAGCTGCCCAATGAATCTACAAGGTTACATACCGAAGCTACTTCTCCCATAAGTGCAAGAGAATTTATAGAGTCGAGAGTATTATATAAAAAGTGAGGTTTTATCTGGGCCTGCAGAACATCAAGCTCTGCTTTTCTTTTAATTTTTTGCTCTGTAATGACATGTTTTATGAGATTTTGAATTTCTTGAATCATTATGTTATACCCGTCACGCAGCTTACCAATCTCGTCACTACCGGCTTTTATGCTAACCTCATTAAACTCTCCTTTTTCTACTCCCTTCATTGATTTCAAAAGCTTCTTTATGGGGATGGTAATCATTCTCGTTGTAAAAATCGTTCCTATGAATAATAGTATGCTGTTTATCATAATGATTGCAAATCCGATTAAACCAGGAACTGCCGTTTCATTTGATAATTCACTAACAGGTATTATACTGACTATTTTCCAGCCATTTTTCTCCTCAGTCAGGTAAGAAATAAGGCATTCACTATTATTTATGTTCCGAATAACATAACCTAGGTTTTTATCAAATAACTGTACTAAATTACTTGTCTTAATCCCGCTGGATTTAATAATACTATTATTGTTTTGATCCAGAATAGTCACTCCTGTAGTATAATTATTTGTTATGTTGGCATACGAATCCTTGAAAGCATTTTCCGATATGTTAATTATTAATACCCCGAGAGTTTCGGTAGTATTGATATCCCGGACAAGCCTGATCATTGAGACAAAATTATTATCCGGATCATGCCTAAAAGCACCTCCACCATTAAGGCTAAGGATATATGAGCCTTTTTTATCTACAACAGAATCATACCATGGGGCCTCCTGAATTTTTTCCGGGAAGAACTTCATATTGTCCTGATTACCTACAGAAAACTCATTACCGGAGATATCAAAAATATATACTGATGAGATGAACGGTGTCTCTTGAGTTAGTTTGTTTAAGTATATACCTAATTTTTTCTGTAAGTTAAGATCAGAATATATATTTTTTCTTCTTAATAGGGTTTGCAAATTATCGTCGGATAAGATCATTTTAGAGTAATTACTTATATTGGTAATCATTATGTCCAAGCTGGTTCTGATGGAATACAGGGTTTGTATTGACACTTCACTTACTTTCTTTAAAGCCATACTTGAGTATATTTCCTGAAAAAGTAAATTACTTAGCAAAACAGAGAAAATAGATATTATGCAATAAATTAATGTAAAACGGGCGCTGATTTTAAAATTACTGAATTTATCACAGAAAATATTCCAAAAAGCCAAAACCCTATTCAGCATAATTTTGAACATTCTATTTTACCTCATATTGTAAATATATACCTATTATAGTTCATTTTATATTTTCAGTAAACTATAGGATTCAACATCTGAATGATAATCGAATAAAATGGTGAAAGTGTATCGGCAGTATCTCCTGAAAATATATAAAACCCGAGAAATTGATTTGATTTCAATACCTCGAGTTTAAGTAGGGTTGTTTGATTATAGGAACATGTACTTTTATACTAGTTGATAATTACATTTTCTTAACACTTTCCCTTATAATAAGCTCAGTATCTATCTGGATTTTCTGAATCAGCTTGTTATCTCCATCCATCAGTTCTACAAGCCGTTTAACCGCTATGCTCCCCATTTCCTGCTTATATACCTTAACCGTAGTTAATCTCGGACTGGTTATCTCACAAAATGGCATATCGTCAAAGCCAATAACAGAAACATCCTCAGGAATTCTTATTCCGCATTCCTTCAATGCCCTCATAGCCCCAAAGGCGATAATATCATTATCTGCAAAAAATGCAGTGGGTAGCTTATCGTTATTTTTTATATAAGCCACCATGTCTCTGTATGCACCATCCATTGTCGGCTCCAGGCTTATTTGATTCTCAGGCTTAACCTGTACTGAATACTTGTTTAAGGCATCAAGATATCCTTGTCTTCTATAATAAAAATTATTCAAATAGACTGAACTATAAAGGTAACCAACGTCGTTGTGCCCGTTTTTAAACAAATAGTTCACGGCTCTGTATGCTGCATCCTCATTATTTATCAGCACACAATCTGTGTTACTGTAGCGGAAGCAGCTATCCAGCAACACTATAGGATAAAGATAGCCCTCAAACAGTTCCAAGTCCTCATCAATCATTTCAGTAGCAAGAACCAGCATCCCCAAAGAATTGTCACTTATAATACTAGCGATATTCTCTTTATAATCCATGTCCAATATGCTAACATGTGAGATTAACAGTTCATAGCCCTGGGTCCTGCATTCCTTCTCTATTCCTTCAATAAGGGAGGAAAAAAATGGGGTATCAGTTATAATTTTTCCGTGTCTTTTGAAAACCACAAGCCTTATAGCGCTTCTCTCGGCAGTATTTTCTCTGGAATAACCCAATTGTTTAGCAGCCTTTAAAACAACCTGTTTTATTTCGTCACTTACCCCCTTCCGGTTGTTAAGTGCATTTGAAACGGTTGCCGGGGAAACATTCGCCAGTGTTGCTATATCCTTAACTGTAGGCTTCATTTAATCCTCCATGATCATATACTCTATTGTATATAATAATATACAATATCTTACATATTTCAGATTTACAATAAAAATATTATATCAGAAGTTAAAAAAATTATACACATAAAGTTTTTCTTACAGCAGCCTTCCACCCTTCAATATTGGCTAATCGCGCGCTTTCATCCATCATAGGTGAATAGACTCCAGCCTCTTTCCTGAGTTTCCCAATCGCATCTTTATCCTTCCAAATACCAATAGACATTCCGGCAAGATAAACAGACCCCATTGAAGAGAGCTCGGATATTTCAGAGCTTATTACCTGAACTCCCAGCAGATCAGCTTGAAATTGCATAAGAAATTGATCCTTTGTAGGACCTCCGTCCACACGCAGCTCTTTTGGTGTTATTCCCGATACATTAATCATGGTATCTATGGCATCCTTTATTTGATATGCTACAGATTCTACTGAGGCTCGTATTATATGTGCTTTATTTGTACCTCGTGACATACCGGATATGGTCGCCCTTGCCTCAGGATTCCAGTGTGGGATTCCTAACCCTACAAAAGCAGGAACCATATAAACTCCCTCATTACTGCCAATGGAAGCTGCAATTCTTCTGGCATCCTCGAAGTTTTTAAAGAGCCCCAGGTTATCCTTCACCCATTTCAATGCATCTCCTGTGCAATGAACAATCCCCTCAAGAGCGTATTCTATCCTTCCACTTATCCCCCAGGCTATTGAAGTTACCAATCCCTTATCCGATTCCCTGAATTCCTCTCCAATATTCATCATAATAGAAGAACCTGTTCCATAGGTAGATTTTATCATTCCGGCTTCAAAACAGCATTGTCCGAACAAAGCTCCCTGGGAGTCTCCAATCACCCCTGATATCGGTATACTTACCGGTCCAAAAAAATCATCCGCAGTATAACCAAATATCTCATCTGATGATTTTATTACAGGAAGCATCTGTTCCGGTATTTCGAAGACATCCAATAATTCTTTATCCCATTTTAAATCTTTTATATTAAATAATAGAGTACGGCTTGCATTGGTGTAATCAGTTGCATGAACTTTCCCATCCGTGAGTTTCCAAATAAGCCAGGAGTCAATAGTTCCTAAAAGTAGCTCTCCCGCCTGGGCCTTTTCCTTCGCACCTTGAACATTATCCATGATCCATTTGATTTTAGTAGCAGAAAAATACGGATCAAGTAAAAGTCCGGTCTTATCCTTAATAATATTTTCAAAACCCCTGTTTTTTAACTCTTCACATAATTCTGAAGTACGGCGGCATTGCCAGACAATTGCATTATAAACAGGAATACCGGTGTTCTTGTCCCAGATCAGTACCGTTTCTCTCTGATTCGTAATTGACAATACATCGATATCTGTTGCATTTAAACCACTTGTATCAATAATTTCTGCCAATAGCTTTTTAACATTTTCATATATTTCAACGGGATCGTGTTCAACCCACCCGGGGCTTGGATAATACTGTCTATGCTCAATAGATACTTTCGATATTATATCCCCGAATTGATTTACAAGAAGTGCTTTTGTACCTGATGTGCTTTGGTCGAGGCCTAATATGTAACCTTTTGGCATACTATTTTCCGCTCCTTTTTTTATTTAACATACCCAGGGCAATTCGACAGCAGTTTTCAGGACTTAACCCATAATGCCTGAATACATCTTCTGATTTTCCCGGAATAGCCGGTTCATCTGGTACGCCCAATATTGTAACAGGAACAGGGCAGTTCTGCACAACAACCTCCGCTACAGCAGCACCCAGTCCGCCGTATATACTGTGCTCTTCTATTGTAATTATGTGTCCGGTCTCCTCAGCTGCATTAAAAATTGAATCCACATCCAAAGGCTTTATGGTGTGCATATTAATAACTCTGCAATTTATACCTTCCTTCGCAAGCAGCTTAGCTGTATCAACCGCTACCTTTACCGTCTCTCCTGTGGCAATAATGGAAATATCCCTCCCAGGCCTCATTGTTATTGCTTTTCCTATTTGGAATTCAAAATCCTCGGTAGCATGAACATCCTCCACAGGATTTCTTCCGATTCTCATGTACGCCGGTTCATTGCTTTTCACCAATTTTTCAATTAGTTTTTTTGTTTCAAAACGGTCTGCGGGTAGAAATATATTTATGCCCGGTATAGCCCTCATAACAGCTATATCCTGAAGAGAATGATGGGACATTCCCAGTGCACCGTAGCTCAAGCCCCCACTTATTCCAACCAGCTTTACATTTGTTTTTGAATAGGCTACATCAACCTTGATCTGTTCAATACTTCTCATACTCAGAAAGCAAGCGGGTGATGCCACATAGGGTTTTTTACCCGAAGCTGCAAGACCGGCTGCAATTCCTACAATGTTCTGCTCTGCTATTCCAACTTCAACAAGCTGTTCAGGAAGCTCCTTAGAAAAATTGGTCATTGACGCCGAACCTCTGGAATCGCTGGTAAGTACTAAAATATCCTTGTCATTTTTTCCTGCTTCAATTAAGCAATCACAAATAACCTGTCTGTTCGGAATCTTATTCATTACAGCAACCTCCTGCTTTTGATGATAATTCCTGCAATGCCGTCTCAAGCTGTTGTGCTGTTGGAACTCCATGGTGCCAGTGAGCAACGTTTTCCATAAATGAAACATCCTTCCCCTTTGTGGTATATGCCATTACAAGTTTGGGTCGTCCACTTTTCGGGGTTACCTCAAGAGCCTGAAGGAGTTCTAGATAATGGTGTCCATTAGCAGGAATTACCTCCCAACCAAAGCTTCTCCATTTTTCTTCCAGGTTTTCCAGAGACATAACGTCTTCCGTGCTGCCTGAAATCTGCAATTTATTTCTATCAATAATGGCTGTCAGATTCTCAAGCTTATAGTGGGCCGCTGCCATAGCGGCTTCCCACACAGAACCCTCGGCCTGTTCACCATCACCCATTAAAGTAAATACTCCATAGGATTTTCCGTTCATTTTCGCCGCCAACGCCATTCCTACTGATATGGACAAGCCGTGTCCCAGAGCTCCCGTATTCATCTCTACACCTGGTACCTTGTTATTCGGGTGCCCTATGAACCGTGACCCGAACTTTGAAAAGGAACTCAGCTCCTCCTTGGGAAAGTAACCCAAATCGCCAAGTATACAATAATAACCTTCAACAGCATGACCCTTGCTTAATATAAATCTGTCACGGTCCTCCCATTTCGGATTTGCAGGGTCAAGCTTCATTACACTGTAAAATAAAGCTGTCAGTATATCTGTGCAGGACAGGGCTGAACCTGTATGTCCTGTTTTACCTTCATATATCATTTTCAGTAAATCTATTCTTATTTGAGCAGCTTTCTTTTCCAAAAACTCTATCTTAGTCTCTAGCTTATTCATTGCAATCTCCCTCCAAAGCATCTTTCATATAAGGTAATTGAACTACCTTGGGCTTATTAGTCGTTTCCCCTCAGCCATGACCGAATCTGACTTTCCGAAGGGTCCACCGGGTCTGGCTTCAGACCGGGAATATAAGTACAGGCCTCGTACAGTGCCGGAATAACATTATCATGAATACCCGTACAATGGTGTACATATGGGCCTTTGACAAGTTTCTCCTCCCACAACGGCCAGTCATTTACTTCCACCCAAACATAGGTGCCTCTGGTATAAGGCCCCTTTATCCCCTTTGCTTTCCCTAAAAACAGCTGATATTCACCGTGGTCCCCGTCAAATCTTGCTATTGAAATATCTCCGCCCTTTATCTCGCTCTCTTGCGTACCCGGTGCATGTGAATCAAAAAGGAAATGATCTCTGAACATCGGTCTAAATCCCTCTGCAGCAAGTGAAACCGGAAAGTTTCCACAGTGGAAGAGCAATTCACCGTTTTCGTTTTGGTTGTGTCTTATGGTAAGATCGGCAAAAAACGGAGCACATCTGTTCATTGAAGCAGCCTGTGTCATAACCGATGTTATGGCTCCGTGAATATCGGTTTCACATGAGACGGGAATACCTTCGTCTGTAAGCAGCGAATTGGCAAGACAGGGCATGATACCGATACTGTCCTGCAGCGCACTCCAGCATTGGATAGCAACAGCTGAGCAGCCACAGTTGCTGACCAGCTTTGAAATAGCAAGCTTAAGCGCTGCAACTCGTTTTATTGATTTGTCCTCTGCCTCGCTGCAATTGAGCCTGGTCTTAATGAAGTCCATAACACTACTCAGCTCAGAGCTCGACTGCCTTTCTATTGAGAGAGTTTCATTTTGCACTTCAATAAGAGATACAGGGTGTATTTCAATTCCGAACCTTTCAAGAAGCTCTCCTTCATTGCAGATCATTGTCCAGAAGCCTGCCGGTCTTGTAGAAATCTGTAATATCCTTAATCTTTTGAAGGCTTTAACAACATTGGCAGCGGATATAAAGTTCCTGAATCCCCTGTCAAAGGCCTTGCTGTCCAGTGTGCTGTTTACTATATAGGTATAGGGAACATTATATCTTCTGAGCACTTTACCTGTTGCGAATAAACCGCACTGTGTGTCGCGGAGGCGGAACCCGTCTGCAAGCGGCTCCTCATCTCTGGGACCCCATAATAAAACAGGTTTATCTACAGCTTTAGCAACTCTTGAGACTGTATCCTCTGTTCCAAAATTACAATGAGGAATGAACACTGCATCTACTTCTTCATTTTTAAATTTCTTTATTATTTTTTCTGTATCAAAATCGTTATCATATATTAGCCCTTCTTCATTAACACCCTCAAGATCGACTATATCAATTCCATACCTGCTAATTTTATCTCTGGTAAGACTTTTAAACTTAAAGGCATCTTCCTTACTAAATGTAAATCTCCTGGTTGGTGCAAATCCGAGTTTAAATGTATTACTCATATCAATTCCCCCCTGTATAGTGTGCCATTTAGTACTTTGTGTGTAATTATTTTAGCATTTTTCACTAAATATTTCAATGAATAAAATTAAACATTTATTATTTTATTAAAATGTTTTATTCATTAAGTCAAAACTATTAATAAATAAGAGGTATAAAAGTAGACAATAGCCATTGCTATTGTCTATTTTTTTGTCACTTCTGATTTGATTAGATAAGTTTTCTAAATCTTTCTTATTCTGACTGCCATGTACTCTTTACTGGGTAACTCAATGGTGAATTTGCCTTTAAATACACCGGCCTCTCTGACAGTCATTTCCCATGTATCAATAATTTCAACAGAAAATTTACTCTCTTCATCAAAATAAAACTTTCTCAAACCAGGACGATTTAATCCAAAATAAAAGAGCATGTATTGGTTTTTATCATAAGCCGATTCCATGATAGCCACATTTTCGTCCCAATTAAACCCACTTCCAGGCTTTAAGCCCAATCTAGGAGTTTCAGAGAGAATCTTGTGCAAAAATTTTATCCTTTCATGACTTGTTCCGTGTAAATGACCGCCATGACTCCACCAAAGTATATTCTCAGGGTGCATATAGGTCTCTCCATGTCCGGCATATCCACCCCGAACAGCTGCCTCCCAAAATCTTCTTACAAGCTCTTCACCACTAATATTTCCCCAACCATGAACTATATTCCCCTCATATGCTATTTCATCAAGAACTATAGGTTTTTTATACCGCTCACGATATTCATTCACCAGTTCTGCACATTTATATACGTCCTGTCGTTGTATGCTGCAGTGTGTTATCCAAGGACGGTTATAATCGTAAAAATGAACACAGTTATGAATTGATCTCAGGTGATTATACGGGTCTTTTTTACAGATAATTGAAGCATACCGTTCCCAATCCTTAATCGTTTTCTTCTTCATCAAATCGTACTCATTGGCCAAGCTCCACCATACATTACGAAATGCAGAAAATCGTGCTACAACATAATTCCAGTAAAGCTCATCCTCTTCCTCTGACATTTCAGCAAAACCCCAACGGTCATATGGATGCATTATAATCAAATCTGCTTCAATCCCCATATGCATCAGGTCCTGTATTCTTTTTTCAAACATGCGGAAATGTTCGGGCTTGAAACGCTGGAAATCCCAGATATTATCAGGGTTCGATCCGGTATAATCTCCAAAGTTTTCACTTGTTATTTTAGAAATATCGCAGGGCTTACCCTGATATGGAAAAGTGATTGGGTCCTTAAGGTTAAAATCATAGTGTTTTGGAAATACACAGAATCTTATCTTATTAAAATATCCCTTTCTGAGGGTTTTAAGTGTTTTTTCCTGTAATTCCAGGGGCTGATGAGTCCAAGCGTAACAGGTTGTTCCAACTGAATAATATGGTGTACCGTCCTCATATGCAAAATGATACGTATTTGCAACTCTTACAGGACCATGGTTGCCTTCCCCCGGTGAAATGACGGTAAACTCACCGGTAATTTTCTCTTCAGAAAAATTACCGGACAACTCAAAGGAATACTCACCCTCAAAGGACGGCATAAATCTAACCTTGTATATTCCGTCTCCATCATAGAAGCCATCAGCTTCAACAGTCTCATGCTCTCCTTTAAAAATTCCTTTTATATTATAATCAACAAAAGGATTTTTATCGAAAAAGCCTTTTGCACTAACCTCGTACACTCCCCAGCGTTCAACCGTTTTAAGCATTCTTTAACCCTCCTGAAATAATATTATAAAGAGTTTTCTCCTCACCTTAATAAATATATTATCCTTTAACTGCACCAGCAAGACCTTCAACAAAAAACCTCTGAAAGAATAAATAGACTAATATAACAGGAATAACAGAGATAAGTACTCCTGCACAAAGGAAGCCATAGTCCGTTCCATGCTCTCCAACGAAGGTCATTAAGCCAACAGGCACAGTCTTGAGATTATTGTCATTAATAATAACTGAGGCTAGCAAATACTCATTCCAAGTAGCCAAAAAGTCAATAATAACAAGAGTAACTACAGCCGGTTTTGCTACAGGCAATAACACTCTTGTGAATAATTGCCATTTAGAACATCCGTCAATATATGCAGCTTCATCCAATTCTTTTGGCACTCCGAGGAAAAATCCACGAAGAACCAGAATACCAAATGATATACCAAAACCCACATAAGCATAAAATAATCCAAAGTAAGTATTAAAAATATCCAGCTTGTTGTATACAATGCTGATTGGAACAAGTGCCACCTGCATAGGGAGCATCATTCCCAACAAAAAAAAGATAAATATACCTGTGGAACGTTTCAAATTTAGTCTGGTCAGGGCAAATGCTGCCATGGCTTCAACCAGAATTCCCAATGGTACCTTAAGAGCACATATAATAATATCATTGGTCATGTATTTCAAAAGTCGTCCTTTTATAAATGCGTCTGAAAAATTGCTCCACTTTATACTATCAGGCATTTGAAACAAACTTAAATCGCTAAAGAAATCCCCTTTAGATTTAATAGCGGTTGCTACTAATGTAAACATCGGCACTACCCATATCAGAGCAAATACTATCAGGACAAGATACAGGATCAATGTCTTAATATTTAATTTCATAATAATTTTATTCATTAGCATAATCCTCCTTATCCTTTCTTTGCAGTATACATCATATAGGGTACTATGATGAAAAGCATTAGTATTACCATTAATGTTGAAATAGCTGTTCCATATCCCCAGTTATTGTATTGAAAGGTTTGGGAGAACATATATGTACCCAGCACCTCAGAGGAATTGTTAGGACCACCGTTTGTCAAGCCTTTTACTATATCATAAACCTTCATTGACCCAATGACTAATGTAGAAGTAACTATAATAAATGTTTCTTTCATAAGTGGAACAGTAATTCTGAAAAACTTTAATCTCGAAGATGCACCATCTATAGTTGCCGCTTCCAATACATCGGCAGGAACCATCTGCAGTCCGGCTAGAAACAGAAGCATAGGCTGACCTACTGCCTGCCACTGGGAAGCAATAAAGCATGCTATTAGCGAAGTTGAAGTTCCCGAAGTCCAGGATTGAGAAAAATTAATGCCAAGAGCTAAAAAGAATTGGTTGATAAATCCATAATCAGGATTGTATATCCAGCGCCAGATAATAGCAACTGCTATCGGAGCAATTACACAAGGAAAATAGAAAAAGCCTCTAAAAAATGTACGACCTTTAAAATTATTATTCAAAAGGACTGCAAGCCCGAGGGATAGACTCGTAGTAACTACTAGAGTGAGTACAATCCAAATAATTGTATTCCTTAATGATATAATAAAAATTGAATCTGAAAAGAGCTTTATATAATTTTGAAATCCCACGAAGGTCCAATTATTAATGCCGCTCCCGGTAAACAGACTAAGAAAAAATGAATATCCTACTGGAAATACAATAACCGAAAGATAAATAACTGATGCAGGTAATAGAAATAATATTGCGGCAAGATTAATCCTTTTCCTTGATTCCATTATGTTTCTCCTTTATTTGGTGATATTACAGTGAGGAGGGAAGTAGCACCTCCCTCCTCACTATACAGGTAATATTATGCTTCTATTTGTTTGATGACTTATAGGATTTAATTGCGGTTTCAATATCAGCTGCTGCAGCTTTCGGGTCTGTCTTGTTTCCATATAATGCGTCCTGATTGCGGAAAAGTACATCTGCAACCTGAGCCGGGAATGCCTGGTCAGTTATTGTAAATGTTCCCTTCTCATTTGCATAATCATACATTTCCTTTATATGCGGATACCCATCAGCAATTTTAGCGTCAATAGAAGCTAAAGGAAGGTTAAGATACTGGGAGTAAGTGTCAGCGTTTTTAGCCGAGAACACAAAGTCAAGATATTTAACAGCCTTGTCAACCTTAGCTTCATCAAGTTTTGAATTGATCTGAGTCATCTCTGCAAAAGCTGACATTCTTCCAGTCTTGTTCGGGAATGGGAACCACCCGTAATCTTCTACTTTTTGCTCATTACTAGTAATAGTACCATCATACCATTGACCTTGAAGATCCATTGCCGCTTTCTTTTTAGCAAGGGCTATAAATGTATCATTAGGGTCATTAGTCAGGAAACCCTCAGGGAAGTATCCAAGCTTACACCATTCCTGATACTTAGTAAGCGCACTTATAACAGCAGGGTCCTCCCAACTGGTGTCCATAGTTTGTAACTTGTCGTGGAGATTAGCTCCAGCGTAATACTCAATTAACTGCTCGATTATACGCATTACGTGCCATCCATGAAGTCCTGCTGTGGAGAATGGTGTTATGCCATTTTGTTTTAAAGTTGAAGCAGCTTTTTCGAGTTCTTCAAGACTTGAAGGAATTTGGATGCTGTATTTATTAAAAATCTCTTTATTATAAAACATACCCAGAACACTTACATTTGTAGGATAGCCAGAGAGTTTACCATCTAAAACGCAAAGTGAAAGGGCACTCTCTTTGAACTTATTTGACCAACCGTTTTTCTCAGCATATGAAGTAAGATCATATGTAAGACCATTGTCAACATAGTATTGCCCCAGGCTTCCACCCCAATTGAACCACATGTCAGCAAGTGTCCCCGAAGCAGCACCAACTTTGCATGCATTTTTAAGACCATCCGTGTCATAGTAAGCTACAGTTACGCGAACGTCTTTGTTACTTTCATTAAATTCTTTTGTAATGGGATCAAAGGCTTCTTGACGGTCAGCCAGCGCCCAGTAGGTTAACTCTGTCACATCACCAGATGCATTTGAACTGGCCGAAGAAGAATTAGATTCATTTGATGCAGTTGTGTCGCTACTGCTTGTGGCACTATTATTATTTGAGCCACAACCAACAGCAAATGTTACTAACATTAGGATAGCGAGAAGCAGGGAAATTACTTTTCTCCCCTTTGGTGAAAATGTGTGTTTCATTATAAATCCTCCCTTAGTTTGTTTATTGAATTCTCGGAAGTATCCTTCCGTAAACTCCTTCTTTTAAACCACGATAATAAAGAATGCTTATTATTCTACTCGTCAGGATATCAGCCAAAATCACAATACACCTATGCATACCTAATTCCATAAATTATATTAAAATCAAATCATTACAGAAATACTTTTTGAGTAAATAAGAGGTTCTGTTATATTTATGTCAATAAATGTTCGTTAGAAAATTTATGACTACTAATGAGCATTGAAACATTGTTCGTAAGCAGTTGAAAAAACATATATTTAATATCATTGTTTCACCTTACAATTTTGCAGTATAAACATATTTGAATCTTTAGTTGTATTATACTAAATAGTTTTATTTAAATCAATAAATATTTTATTAATATATGTAAATAATTTATTTTATTAATATAAATCAACGTAATTGTAAATATATTTTTAGCCCTTTTCTCGCAGTATAGCCATATGTAGCCTAATACAAATTAATCAAAGTTTAATTTAACATTTGAGCTTAATAATAGCATTATATTTATCACTATAGCGTCGTCTTTACCTCTCTGAGTACTTATTTATAAGTTTATTAAAGAATGCTAAAATCTTTTTTGGACGTACTGTCTTGATAAAGAGTAATTCTAAAAAATTAATCTCAGGTTTGAGGATTATTAAATTTACTACATAGGAAAATTGTATCACGGCCAGCAAAATAACTTGGATTAACGGAAAACTCAAATTAATATAAGATTGCAGGACACCAATTAAGTTAATGTAGTTCTTATTTCTGAAGTTTTCTCAAATCTAAAACTCGCTTTGCTTTACCCTCACTTCTTTCTATAGTTTTTGGCTCCACCAGCCTGACATTTGCGTTAATTCCCAACGTCCCATAAATTTCTTTCCTTATTTTCTTCTCAATTGCATCTTTCTTTTTTATCCCTTCATAAAAAATGTTCTGAGACATTTCAATTAAAATCTCAAGTACGTCAAGATTATCAACCCTGTCTACTTTTAAATGATAATGGGGGGCTGTCTCGCCAACCTCCAGCAGTACATTTTCAATCTGGGAAGGAAAAACATTTACGCCTCTGATTATCAGCATATCGTCACTTCTTCCTGTCACCTTATCCATTCTTACCAGTGTTCTGCCACACTCACACTTTTCATAGTTCAAAGAGGATATATCATGGGTTCTATATCTGATCAGCGGCAGTCCCTCTTTTGTGATAGTGGTGAAGACTAGCTCGCCTTTTGTACCCGGCGGAAGAACTTCCTCAGTTTCAGGATTTATTATTTCTGGGATAAAATGGTCCTCCTGAATATGCAAACCATTTTTACAGTGACAATCTATTGCTACCCCGGGACCAATGATTTCGCTGAGTCCATAAATATCCCTTGCCATAATTCCCAGTCGCTCCTCTATTTCCTTTCTCATATTATCCGACCAGGGTTCAGCTCCAAAGATTCCGACTTTTAGCTGTAAGTCACCTTTGTTGATACCCATACCTTCCATTTCTTCAGCTAAATAGAGAGCATAAGATGGAGTACATGCCAAAACAGTTGCTCCAAAATCCTTCATTACCTGCAACTGTCGTTTGGTATTTCCTCCCGAAATAGGTATAACTGAAGCACCTATTTTTTCTGCACCATAGTGAAGCCCCAACCCTCCGGTAAATAGACCATAACCATAGGCAACCTGTACTATATCATTCTTATCAGCACCTGCACTATATAATGATCTTGCAACTACCTCAGCCCAGGTATTTAAATCACTCCGAGTATATCCAACCACAGTCTGTTTGCCTGTTGTTCCGGAAGATGCATGAATACGTATAATCTCACCCATCTCCACAGCAAACAAACCATAGGGATATGTGTCTCTCAAATCCTGCTTGGTTGTAAACGGCAGCTTTTTTATATCCTCAACGGACTGTATATCATCTGGTCCAATACCAGCTTTTTTCATTTTATTATTGTAAAAAGCTACGTTTGAATATACCCTTCTTATAGTATTTATTAGTCTTTCATTCTGAACCTCTCTTATCTTCTCTCGGGGCATACATTCATATTCAGGGTTCCAGTATTGCATTTTATACCTCCTAAAATGTCTTAATTTAAAATCGATTTAGTTAAGGAATAAATATGAAAGGGATTAACTATTTATAGTGAGAGATCGGCATATATTTAAATAGTCTAATATACATTGTATTTGATTAGTACTCTCAAAATTAATATATTTACATAAAACATAATATGTACCACATTATACAAAAAATAAAGTCATTCAGTCCATTTTAGCTGCTGTATTTACATAAATGTAACAGTTATATAAAGGACTACATAATATGTCATTGTGAAATTATTATGGAGAGTATGATATGAATAATGACAATAATAAGGTCTTTACGCAAAACAATTTTAGAGATAAACCGACCGAAAGCTATACTGTTGATTATAAAGCCATTATACCGGCAACTGCTCATGATATGGGTAATTATATTGCCAA
This sequence comes from Bacillota bacterium, assembly GCA_023431385.1. Taxonomy (GTDB): domain Bacteria; phylum Bacillota; class Clostridia; order Acetivibrionales; family DSM-1351; genus Ruminiclostridium. The sequence continues at coordinate 29,199 of JAEYWA010000177.1, forward strand.
GTACGGAATGGCAAACTTTCAGATTCAATTTATAATGAAAATTGATGGGACGCTAGATTTTGATACGCTGGTAAGAGCAGTTAGATTGTCTGTTGAGGCAGAACCGGTCTTTGGATGTCGGTTTGTTAAGGGCGATTCACCATATTGGAAACGCTTTGATGATATTGATGATATCAACAAGTTCTGTTCCTTTGAAGAGACCGATGATGAAGAGGAGGGTGTAAAAAGATTTCTGGAAAGTCCGATGAGTATGGATAAGGATCCTATGGTTTTAGTCAGACTCATTCGCAAAGGGACATATGATACATTGGGTATTAAAATTAACCATGTATGCTGTGACGGCGCTGGAGCAAGAGATTATGTCCTGCTACTTTCAGAAATTTATTCACATATAGCAGCGGGAGATACCACGTATACACCTGATATTAGTATTCGTGACAGAAAAGATATTGATGAATTAAAAATCGCATGTAGTGATGAAAGCTCTACCTTATCCTGGAGTATTCAACAGCAAATAGCATCACCTACCTGGACCTTTCCATGGAAGAATATCCAAAGAGGAAAGATAATCTTTCCTGTATGCAGACTTCCTGAAGGTCAACTTGAATTAATGAGTAAGTATGCTAAGGACAGACATGCAACAATCAACGACTTGTTACTGACTGCAATATTCAGGGCAATGTTTAAAATAACCAACTCCCCATACGGTATTCCAATGGATATTCCGATTACTATTGATTTGCGTAAGTATTTGTCGGATAACGAGGCTAACGCTATAAGAAACTTATCCGGAGGAATAGTCATAAAAATTGACAGAAGGCATCACGAAACTTTTGAAGATACCCTCGGAAGGGTCACAGCGGTTACCACGGAAATGAGGTCCAAACACCCAAGTATATTAAATTCACTATGGGCAGAGTATATTGAAAGCATGAACTTCCGTTATGTATGTGCTTATTACAAATACTTATCTCAACTAATTGAATTTGCTTCCCTTAATCCATTTTTCACTGTTACCAATTGCGGTCTTGCATTATCAAACTGCGGGTATATCTCAAAAAATTTGATTTATTTTGGCAATAGAACAGTAACCGATGCATACATCATACCGCCAGCTGTTCGTGCTCCCGGGTTACTGCTTGTTGCAAGTACCTATAACGGTATTGTTACTTTAGCAACCGGTTATTATAAACCTTCGGCCCATAAATCTGATGTTGAAAATCTACTGAACAGAATACAAAAAGAGCTAATAGAAGGCTGTCAGCAATAAGGTTCTCTATAATATAGTAAAAGACTCAACTGGAGTCTTTTTTACTTAAATAACATAGGTAAGCTATTGCACATATTGCTCTGAAATAGCATACCCTATTATGTATAATCACTTATTACTGAAATGGAGATTGTGATATGACTGTAAAAGAAAAGCTGAATTTACTCGAGGAGTTGCTTCTCATTGAAAAAGATACATTGGATGAGTCTGCAGTTCTAAATACTATCGACGAATGGGATTCAATGGCTGTGGTATCCACAATTGCTATGTTTGATAGCGTTTACGGCAAGGAACTAAAATCAGAGGATGTTAAAAAGTTTAAAACTGTTAAAGACATACTTGATGAAATGGAGTGAGGTGTAAACAATTGGCTAACGGTATATTAAAGAACGTAGAGATTAAGGGTATAGCCTGTGCCGTACCTGAACGCATAGTAAACAATGAGGATTACTATAAAACCTTTGGTGAAGAGAGTGTACGTAAGTTCATCAATATGACAGGGGTAAAGTCAAGACATGTAGCTATGGATGAGCAATGTAGTTCTGATTTATGCTATATTGCAGCTAAAAATGTTATGCAAAGGTTAAAATGGGAGGCATCCTCCATAGATGCAATAATCCTTATAACTCAGACACCTGATTATGCAGTACCCGCAACAGCTTGCGTTCTGCAGCACAGACTCGGATTGAGCGAGGACTGTATAGCCTTTGACATTAATCTTGGTTGTTCTGCCTATGTATACGGTGTGTGGCAAGCTGCAACAATGATAGCAACACAGAATATTAACAGAGTCCTTCTGTTGGTTGGAGATACAAGCAACTTCGGTATAAATCAAAATGATAGTGCTACTGCTATGATTTTCGGTGACGGAGGTTCGGCTACTGCCTTAGAAAAATCAGAGGGCAAAGAAATTAAGTACTTTTTAAAAACTAAAGGCAGTGGTTACAGAAGTATCATGGTTCCTGCGGGGCATGCCAGAACCAGGAGTAAGACTATAACGGATTCATCTGCTTATGACTTATCAATGAATGGAGCTGATGTTTTTGCCTTTACTATTACTGACATCCCAAAAGCCTTAACAACCTTTATGTCGGAGTATTCTATTGAAAAGAATGATGTTGACATGTTTGTTTTTCACCAGGCCAACTTGTATATTCTCAAGCATTTAATAAAAAAACTTGGTTTACCCTCCGAAAAAGTCCCAATATCAATTGACAGGTATGGTAACACAAGTGGTGAGTCCATTCCTTTAACCCTGGTTGATGCAATAGGAGGAGACCATTCCGATGGTACCGTCAAGCTTTTGTTATGCGGATTTGGTGTTGGCCTGTCCTATGGGGGAGTTTACCTGGAAGTAAATAAGTCCGTATGTATGCCAATGATATATACCGATTATTATTTTAATGGAGATGAGAGTAAATGATAAATCCTTTGGATCTCAGCGGAAAAAATATATTGGTTACCGGAGCCTCCTCAGGAATCGGAAAAGGTATCTCGATTTATTTAAGCAAAGTCGGAGCAAACATTACTATGGCTTCAAGGAATGAAGAGAAGCTTATAGAGACCATCAAAGAACTGGAACCGGGCAATCACACCTACTATCCGATTGACTTAAATAATTATAATGACATAGAAGTTATGTTTGATAAAATAACCTCTGATGGTAAAAGGCTTAACGGGATTGTACATTCGGCAGGAATATCTCGTACAATTCCCATACAGTATTTAAAATTCTCAGATTTGAACAGTATTATGTCCATTAATTTCTACTCCTTTATGGAACTTGTAAAGCATTTCAGTAAAAGAAAATATAATGATGATGGTGGCAGCATCGTAGCGATTTCATCTATTTCCAGCAAGGTTGGTGCAAGAGGATTGGCCGCGTACTCTGCCAGCAAAGGGGCACTTGACAGTGCCATAAGGTCCTTGGCACTTGAGCTTGCACCAAGAAACATAAGAATAAATTCCATTTCGCCAAGTATGATTAAAACCCAAATATATGACGGTTTGGTTGATCTTGTTAATAATAGCAATTTTGAAGCAGATTTGAAAAAAAGACAGCTTTTAGGTCTTGGTACACCAGAGGATGTTGCCTCGTCAGCAGCCTTCCTACTCAGTGATGCTTCCCGCTTTGTTACCGGTACATCAATGATAGTAGATGGTGGATATTTAGCACATTGACCTGAATTGCTGTTTTCCTTCTCATAGTCCAATTATGCACCAAGCAGCTTTCTCGGAGGCTGCTCTACTATTTTACACAAGATATTTGCTTTCAACTTTGTATGCACCAAAGAAACTGCCTCTCAACAGAATTTTTTCTATTTTGAGGCAGCTCCTTTTATTTTCATTTTTAATACTTATATACTAACCTCCATATCCTGAATTTAATTCATCCTTAATCTTCTTAAGAAGCTTGTCAATATACTCACCATTAACTGTACTTTTGTAATAACCGGCAGCTAATGTTAATACCGAGTTATAGGAACTTGCCATCAGAAGAAGACCGGGTGAACGTACAACAGGAGGCAGAATATAAGCATCAATTACTGTTTTATCATCAAATTTAATTTGAGAAGTTGACAAGTAGCCAACATTAGATAATGTAGGAATACATTTATCGCCACAATACAGTGGACAGAATGAACCTGACTTTTTTGTATCCGATACTGCCTGATAATATAAAAGTGTATCACTATAGCCAACCTTCTCAATACGTTCAAGACCAATTGCGCTTTGTAAACCGGGATAATTTTGCTTCAACTCTTTCATCATACTTGATACTCTTTGTAGAGTTTTATCAAAGGGTTCATCAATTTTCATACTAAGGCTTGTTCTTACAGAACCCGAGAAGTTTCTTATTGCATGTGTTTTATGATCAGGTAAATAACGGCGCAGATCAACGGTGATCGGGAATTCCATGGGCCACCCGTAAATAGGCTGCTTTATCTCCAGCATAGCTCTATAACAGGCAGTCAGAATATAGTCATTTAAAGTAACACCGACCCTCTTGACATATTCCCGCATAGCATCCAAACAGCCTACCGGCAACCTGCATACTGACATACAGGAAATATTAGACCCACTATGCTCCCATGGGAATGGCCACATAGGGTGGAAAATGTCCGTTCCTGGCATGAACTCCAAATCAGGATTTGCCATACCTAAAGCTTCAAAAAGTCTGTCCTGATCCCTTCTACCTGCTATTCTGGGTATTGGTACATATGAACCATTATCTTTATTTTCGCTGGTATAAATTCTGGATAAAAGCTGGATGTATTCCTTTACTCCCGTTCCATCACAGCAAGCATGATTGATTTTTAGTCCAAGTACATCATGCTGTTCTGAGCGAATTAATTTTACCTTCACCATAGGATCTTTATCTAAATCCACTGGGGCCTGTATAAAATCGTCTATGGCCAGCTCTAAATCATCAGTCTCCAGCAAAGTGCAGAAGTCTACAATGCCAACATTCTCTAGTATTTTCCAGTACGGCTTGATATCTTCAATAAATCTGGATTTAAATACCGGCTCAGAATCAACGGATAATCTAACTGCCTGCTTCAGTTTATCGAAGTCCAGTTTCCCATCAAGCTTCAGAATGGCTTGTATCTGGTTATTTGAAACACCATACCGTGCTATATAATTATATATATCATGTCCATTAGCCCAGAAGGTTCCTTCCATTTGTTCAACAGTATTTTCATTTGAAGTATTATATTTTGAAAAGTATGATTCAAAGATTTTTGCAGATAGTCTATAATAACGGGTTATGTTTTCCAGCATTTTATTATAGAACTCCAGGTAATATTTAAACATTCCATCCATTCCATTCGCTCCTATCTATTAAAATTCACTTTTACAAGATCTATTCAGTTATATATCAGGTTAATTTCTCTAACCTATCAGCAATAATGCTAAATAACCAATCCTTTTCTCCAGGAATATTGTCTTTGAGTCTTGCAGCTGCAACAGGCAGCATCCATGCATCAATATCCTCAAATTTTGCCTTGGCAAGTTCCAGATAGTTGTTTATATAAGTACAGCCTGCCAAAAATTTTGGGCAATAAAAAAACATGGCATATGCTTCAGGAACTCCAACGGGTACTAAGGGTGAATTAATCATCAGGTAAGTCCTGGCAACATCCCCCAACGGATTTCCTATATATGCACCATTCCAATCAATAGGTACAAGCGTCCTACCAGAAACAATAATATTGCTGAAGTATAAATCGCCATGACAAATGCTGTTGCCATCAGGCAGACTCTGCAAATATTCAAGGATTCTTTTCACTCTATACCCAAGTAAAAATGAAGAGCGTCTTATCATATATGTGCATCTTTCTATCTGACCGGGTAAGCCATACGTTGAAAATCCATGAATATTGAAATGTAAAACTGCCAAGCGTTGTATATAATAATACAGCTTCCAGGGTTCTTCCATTAATTTTTCCATAATTGATTTTCCATGTATTCTTTCGTAAATTATGCCCTTCCGTCGGTCAATCTCGACCTTATCAAATACTTCCGGTGATTTTACACCGGCTTGATGAATTCTATAGCCTACATCAGCCTCATGGCTCACCCAGTCGTCAGAACTATATTTCTCATAAAACAGCTTTAACACTTTTTCCTGACCCCACATATAAACTTCCGAGGTTGCGCCTTTACCTAACAGTCTCCCTTTATCCATATCCTCCTCCTTTAACTCATTTTAGCCAAAGACCCATGAGAGGCTACTGATTCAATGTCGTCTAAAGAACTTGGTTTTTCTGAAAATGCCTTAAGGGTTAAAAATAAATCAGGTGCAGTTTTTTCGATATTTATAGGTGATATATTGTTATCAGTCCAGGCATGAACTGAATAACCAACCGCTATAAGTTGACCGTTTTTTATGTTTATCACTTTGTATTCAAACTTTATTTTTACGCAAGACATATATGATATTGATGTAGTAACAGCTATTTCATCGCCAAACTTGGCAGGGCTTTTAAATCTACATTGTATTTCGGATAGAGGAAGATAGAAGCCCTGATGATTAATGTGTGAATTGGATATGCCTGATTTCTTTAAATAGTCGGTCCTACCAGCCTCAAACCACCTTGGATAATAGACATGGTACACAATTTTCATGCTATCGATTTCAAAATGTTTCACAAAGAATGTAGTTTTTGTAGTCATATTCCGCATCCTTTCATAAATTAACTATTATGTCAATAATGAAAATTGATTTCCCGATGGCATTTATTATGAATGTTCTTTTCTGGTTAGTAGAATCGGCGCCATTGTTTACATAAATAACCCGTCATGTTGTACTATAACAAACAAGCAGAGGATTGATTATGCATTTTGGGCAACATAATATAATCTTTAAACACAAAGTCAGAATTAACCTTAAGGCTATATTTCCGTATAATTAGGCCGCTCACATCAGCTAACTCATCATGTCTATTAGGTTTACAATCTTCAATAGCATTAACATTATATGAATGCTGTATATAAATGTTACAATAAGTTATGTAACCTATTTATGAAATAAAATGAGAGTTTACATATTTTACAGGTTAGTCAATTAGATAAGTTAAAGATGATTTAAGTAAAAACAAGCAAAAGGTAAAGCCCTATCAGGCTTTACCTTTTGTGATACAATTTAAACTTCAATCATGAATCCAAAAAGCAATGGAAACAATACTAACTTAATTTTGAGATTTACTATTAATTTCTTCAAATGCTTCCCTGACTCTGGGAAGATCCGGAATTGAGGGTATTGCACCTTTTTTCTCTGTACTCATTGCAGCGGCAATATTCGCCATTAAAACAATTTCAGAAAGTTTTTTCTCTGATATTTTATTAAAATCTGCTCCATTATTTAAGAGTCCGAATATAAGGGTTCCCCAGAAATTATCTCCCGCGCCGGTTGTGTCTACAACATCAGCCGGATACTCTGGAAAAGTACCCATGTACTTGTCTGTTGCGTAGACACAGCCTTGAGGCCCCATTGTTATGGCTACAAAGCTAAGTTCAAATTTAAGGAGTTCTTTCAAACAATCCTCAGGCCATGTTTTGCCTGTGACCATTTGCGCTTCCTCAAGAGAAAGCTTAGCAATATCAGCATACTTTAGCCCAGCTTTCATTGCTTTTATTGCACTGTCCTCATCCTTCCATAAAAGTGCTCTGTAATTTGGGTCAAAGGATATTATTTTACCACAGGCTTTGGCATATTCAACAGCTTTTATTGTTGCGGAAAGTGAAGGCTCATGAGTCATGGATAACGTTCCAAAATGGAATATCTTACAACCCTTTATAAGTTCTAAATCAATTTCCTCCTCTGAAATACACGTATCAGCACCATGATTTCTATAAAAACTAAAGCTTCTGTCCCCCTTTTCATCAAGGGTAACAAATGCCAAGGTTGTATTATGATCTGGATCTGAAACAAGATTTCGGCAATCTATTGAAAGATCTAAAAGCTGTTTCCTTAAAAACTCTCCAAACACATCGTTTCCTACCTTGCCAATAAAAGCACATTCTATTCCAAATTTAGATAACACAGCGAGTACATTAGCCGGAGCTCCACCTGGATTCTGTTCAAAGCGTCTGACTGAATCATCGCCGGAACGAACCTGCGTAAAATCTATAAGAAGCTCGCCAAGAGCTATAACGTCAATCATAGTCCACCCAGCTTTCAATAATAATAATTTTTAGAATATATCGATTAATATTTTCATAGCTAAATCTTTGGATTCTTCAATAAATTCATATGCCTTAAGATAATCTTTAAATGCAAAATGGCGTGATATAAGCGGCGTTACTACAATGTTCTTATTAGCCATAAACCTTATAGCATCATCAAAATCTTCTCTTTTATACATAAGAGTACCGCGTAAAGTTAGCTCTCTGTCTTGAACAAGTCCAAGATCTACTCTTGGTATATCACCAAATACTCCCACCACCATTATAGTAGTACCTTTTCTTGCTATTGATACAGCCTGATCCATTGTAGGTTGAATACCAATACATTCAAATATAGCATCGGCGCCATCTTTGCCAAAATTCTTTAATACTGCTTCCTTTAAATCTTCCTTAGATGTATTAATACAGAAATCTATGTTACACTCAACAGCCTTTTGAAGTCTGTAATCGCTTAAATCAGTAATCATAACACTTTCAGCACCCATTGCTTTTGCTGCCTGAGCTGTTAGATTTCCAATAGGACCTGCACCAAATACCAATACTTTTTTACCTTTTACATTTCCCAATCGTCTTACAGCATGAACACCAACAGCAACTGGCTCTATCAGTGCGCCAGAGTCAAGGTCCAGTTCAGCGGGTATGTGTATAAGCTTTGATTGGTCTACCAGGAAGTATTCCTGTGCCATACCTTCTGTTTGAAATCCCATTACCTTAAGACTCTCACAGATATGATAATCCCCTTCTCTACACATTGCGCACTTACCACAGAATACTTGCGGCTGAACAGTTACTCTGTCCCCTGGAGCAAAATCCACAACCCCATTACCACATTTTTCAACAACAGCTGTTACTTCATGTCCTTGAACAACCGGATATGATGTATATGGATGTTTTCCGTGATAAACATGAGTGTCTGAGCCACACACACCTATCCTTGCCATTTTAATTAATACTTTATTATCTTCTACCTCTGGAACCTGTACATCCTCAAATATAATCTCACCGGGCTTTGTCATTGTTGCATGTAACATATAATCATCCTCCACAAAATTACTATATTTCAATTCCATTAGGGTAAAAAATAGTTTTAAGACCTGAATTGCCTGATACTATACCCTCAAAAAGTTTTGGAGCCTCATCCAATATAAGCTTCTTATCTACAAGGTCAATCAAATTAATCTTTCCACTTTTAGCGAGCCCAACTGCTTTTCCAAAGGTTTTTTTCAGTGCAAAGCTTCCACAAATCTTTAGTTCACGCTTAAAGACCTCATAAGGATTAATTGTTATTACACTGTTGTCAGGACATACACCAAAGAGGAGTATTGTACCCGAGTCCTTTACATATTTGATCTCGCCCTCTATAACCCTTGGTACACCAGTACAATCAATAACAACCTCAAAGGAATTTAAAAGCCCCAGCTTTTCAAACTCTGTGGATGTGTAAGTGTGGTCTGCTCCAAGTTTCTTCGCCAATACAAGTTTTTCCTCAAAAAGGTCAACAACGGTAACACTTGCAGCTCCATTTATTCCTGCCAGCTGTACATGCATAAGGCCTATTGGTCCTGCACCAAATATAAGCACAGAGGAGCCTAAGGGTATTCCTGCTTTTTCCTGACCATAAACCACACAGGCTAAAGGCTCTACCATTGATGCCTCAGTAAATCCAAGTCCTGAAGTATCGAATACACAACGTTCTGGTACTGTTAAATACTGAGCAAAGGCGCCATGTCTTGTAACACCAACGGCATGCATATCTATACAAAAATTCTGGCGGTTTTCCTTGCAGGCATCACATGCTTCACAGAATATGTTTGGATCTGCTGCAACATGCTGTCCAACCCTGAACTTTGTAACCTTTTTTCCAATACCCGCTACAACTCCAGAGAACTCATGGCCTGGAATTCTCGGATAGCTCCCAAAATATTCGCCCTTATATATGTGTACGTCAGTACCACAAACACCTGCGGCCTTAACCTCAAGCAGTATCTCATCATCTGCCGGAACGGGTATTTCGGCATTTCGTACTATACCCAAATTGGGTTTTTCAATAAAAAAAGCTTTCACTTTATACCCCCCTTTTACGTTTATCTATTTTCAGGATTTATAATCCCCCTAAGTTACACTCCATGATATTAAACAATGTTGTTGGCTTGGGTTAACTAATCCTCCAGCTTAACCCCAAGATCAATAAGTCTGTCCCGAACCAGTGCCGGAGATAACTCTCTAGGAGCAATATTGCCTTTTGCAGCCAAAGCTGCTGCTATACCGGTTCCCTGCCCCATTGCCATGCATATTGTCATAACTCTGTATGAGGCATGAGCTCTGTGTGTTCCAGAAATACATCTTCCTGATAATAATAGATTTTCTATTTTAAGTGGTATGAAGCATCTATAAGGTATATCATAAGGCTTAACCTCTTCAGGTATTCCTTCTGCTTGTCCTCCGCCTTCAGGATTGTGTATATCTACGATAAAATTAGCATTATGCACAATTGCATCGCTGAACTTTCTACCTGCAGCCAAATCCTCATCTGTGAGAATATATTCTCCTATAAATCTACGTGTTTCACGAACTCCGAGTGTTTCTGCACTTGAAGTTACATAGCATGCTTCATAACCAGGAACATATTTCTGTAAGAAATCAACTAACTGGTATATTTGATTTCTTAAAATTACCTCTGCCTTTATGAGATGATTAACGTTTGTAGCATCTATCCCGTTTGCCTGTGTAGTATTGACACGCCTTTCCCCTGGAGTTACGGTACGATGCAGGCGAACTGAAGTCATCACCTCAGGCAATATTCCTTCTTTTACACATCTGGCAGTGTAATCGAGAAATCTTTCATCTCCCAGCTTAACATCATCCACCTCACCAATACAAGTGATTGCACGGTTTTCATCAACACCCGAGATAGTAAACTCCAGTGTTGTAGGCTGCATAAGTCCGCCTTCTTCTCTTCCTATCTCAAATTTTGCTCCCGAGAAAAATGCTACATCACCATCTCCTGTTGCATCAACTATCACTTCTGCAGTAAGTACATACATACCCTGTTTGCCAGTGATAACAAGTCCTCGTATACTATCGTCCCTCATAATTACATCCGATATAGGTGATTGAAGATAAACCTCAACACCAGCGTCATTTACGAAGTTTGTCAGTACATATCTTGCTCTTTCAGCATCATGAGCAAGTCCAACTACACCAAGTATATCGTTATTGGGAACTCCCAGAAGCTCCATTAATTCATCACGCATACCACCGGGTGCAACCTCACCTAAAATGGGGCCAACATGTCCCACCGTGATATTCCCACCCAATACACCGTATCTTTCAACCAATGCAACCGATACACCCTCACGTGCAGCAGCAACTGCTGCACATATACCGGCTGGTCCGCCGCCGGCCACAATTACATCATAATGTTTTATTGCCGTTAAGTTCTTTGAATATTTAATTTCTGGCATAATAATCTCCTTACCGCTATTGTTTGCGGAATAAGTAGTAATGAAAA
>JAEYWA010000201.1 GCA_023431385.1 Bacillota bacterium
GGTGCAGCAGCCTTGCTGATGGTCTGTCCCGCTAATGACAGGCTGTTGCTTGTCAAGGAGTAATTATTGGCTTTTACAGTGCTGAACTCAATCGTTCCGCTCACGGTTTTGCCTGTGCCTGCATCGGCGTTGTCAAATTGTGTATTGGTAACGGTGTAGTCGCTACCGAACGTCAGTGTTTCACCATTCTGCAAGCCGTCAAAATCTACAGTAGTTACATTTACAGCGCTCGTTCCATCATAGGTTTTTGCCTCTATCGTTCCGCCTGTAATGGTCAACGGCGCTTTATCAATGATGTAATTGCCCAAGGAAATATCCGTGGTTGTCGCGGAATAATTTGCAGCCTCCGCTATACTTACCGTGACAGCATAGGTTTTGGCATCCTTCGGTTCTGTGGTGCTTTCGTCATATTTGACTGTAATCGTGCCAAGCCCTGCGGTTTTGGCGGTCACACTGAGGGGTTGAACCAAGCCGTTATAGGTCTTAGCAGTATTATCATAGGTTAAATCAGCTGCCGTGGGCGCTTTTTTGCCTATGGTAAAGGACACGCCGGTTTTTGTACCCTTGTAGTTGCCCTTGCCGGTTATCGTAAGGGTAACTGTTCCGGTGTTGGTTCCTGCACTGGTGCCGGTTCCTGCATTATCCTCGCTGGTGATGTTAACAGTATAGTCCGTATCTTTCACCAGTGTTACGCCCTCGAAGGTGACTGTTAAGTCCGGCTCAATGGCGCTGCCGGTGTAAGTGTAAGGCCCGCCCGTATTCACCATTGCATTTGCGATATTCCTCTCGGTGAGATATAGCCCACCATCGCCGGATTGAGCGCCGGGGCCAAACTGCTTAAGCAGGGGCAGATAGCCGTATTGAAAGTTCCAAGCCAAGTTATCCCATGTGGCCGTCGAATCCCAATTTGCAGCAGTTGTCCAAAAAGCCGCGGTATTGATCTCCTCCGCAGATATATCCGCTCCGTCCGTTCCGTCTGCAGTTTTGGCGCTGCCACCACCAATCATGCCTGAAAAGGCACGATTACCTGAGAGGGTGCCCCCACTATTCACAGACCCCGCCACACGGCCGACTACAGCTGATGCGCTAACCTTTGGATTTAGTGCGGCACAGTTCTTAATAGTGCCAGTACCATAGATAATCCCTGCAATACCGCCGGCATAGTATGCGCTGATTATGACAGAGGCGGTACTGTAGCAGTTTTTCAAGCTGCTATAAACAGCACCCACAATTCCCCCGACATACTGTGTACCGGCAACTGAACCGGCGCTATAACAGTTTTGCAGGCTGCCATGAACACTGCCAGCAATTCCGCCGACAAACCATGTACCATAAATCTTACCGGATACATAACAGTTCTCTAACTTGCCGGACATAATACCTGCTATGCCTCCAACGGATTCACCCCCAGTGATGTTCACATTCTTAAGACCAAGGTTTTGCACCGTACCATCATAGATATAACCGAACAGACCCCTGCGGATTTTCGTGCTGTCATTAATATATAGCCCGGTAATAGTATAGTAGTTGCCGTCAAAGGTGCCTCCAAAATGTGTGCTGCCACCGGGCGGGCAATCTCCAATCGGCAGCCAACCCTTGCCGCCATTAAAGTCGGTGTTATCCGCGCCGTAGCTGGAGAGGTCGAGGTTGTCAGTCAGCTTATAATATACGTCCTTTCCGCCAAATTGCGCATTGGTAACAGGATCATTCACCAGCTCCGCCAGCTTGGCAAGTTGTGCGGCGGTGCTGATGAGATAGGAGTTGCCCTGTGTACCGTCGCCGCCTGCGAAATAGTTTGTAAGCTTGGCAGTGATATGCGTGGGCATTTCCACTGGCTTACCGAACAGTCCTGGCAGGGAACCGGAAGCATATGTCCACGGGTCAGTGGTAAATCCGGACGGAAAGCCGTCTATCGACTGTAAAGCATCGGCACTGGTGTCGTCACCATTCAATCCAGCTTCAAATCCACTGCTACCGCCGCCAACCATGCCGGAAAATGCTATGTTACCGGAAAGAGTACTATAATTTCTCCCAACTACACGCCCGACTCCATATGACCCACTAACCTTTGGGTTCAGCGCGGCGCAGTTTCGCACTTTACCAATATTCGATCCTGCCACGCCACCGATATTACCGCTAGTACCAATAACTGTACCGATTGCGTAGCAGCTCAGAATGTCGGGATCAGTGGTGCCACCACCATTTTGGATGTCACCTACCACACCACCCACCTGCCACTGCCCTGTTACATCGCAAGCAGAGAAACAATTCGTCATCGTCCCTTCTATAAACCCGGCGATACCGCCAACATCGTATTTCCCAGTGATAGTACCTCTGACAGAGCAGCGTTCTATCCTTGCGCCGGCTCCAGAAAGCCGGCCGGCGATGCCGCCAACCTTTTCTTCTGCAGTTACGCATACTGCTTCCAGATGAAGATCATGAATGCTTCCTGCGCTGTCACCGAATAAGCCAGCGTTTATAAAGTCGCTATCGTTGATATACAACCCTGTGATGGTCTTGCCGCCGCCATTAAAATCTCCTCTAAAAGCGTAATAAGGTCCAGTTCCGATTGGCACCCACCCCTTATCATCATTAAATGATGCGCCATAGTCGGAAAGATCAATATCAGCTGTAAGCTTGTAGTGTATGTCCGTTCCTCCGTAAGTGGCGTTGGTTGCTGGATTATTCACCAATTCCGCCATTTTGGCAAGCTGCTCCGCTGTGCTGATGATGAATGGGTTTGCAGCCACACCCGTGCCGTGAAAATTCGAGTTGTTGCCGCTTGTGATATACTCCGGCATATCCACCGACGCGCCGAAACCGGGTAGCTTACCGTTTTCAACACTCCAACCATTAGCGGTAGTGAAGCGGCCGTCAATAGTGCCATCCGCTTTGATTCCAGCGGCAGTCATATCTTTACCGTCAATACTTGCTGCATCGTTTGTGATGTCTTTCGGACTGCTGTTCACCGTCACTTTCATGCCACTAAAGGCGGCGTTGTCTGTCAGTGTGCCGCTGAATAAGGGAATGTTTTCTCCAGTAACTCGTCCGCTGTAGCCGATGGTTGCCTGCACGGCAGAGGCTAGCGCAGCACAGTCTGTGATCACAGCGCCAGCGAGTACACGCCCGACCAGACCGCCGATATATTGTTTTCCCTTGCTGTCGCCTGCGGTATAGCAGTTTTGGACTCTGCTGGTGCTCCCCGAAAGACTGCCTACCAGGACACCGACCTCTTCGTCGCCACTCACTGAGGCAAACGCATAGGAGGTTGTTATGGCGACATTGATGGCATTGCCCACCAGCCCACCGATACAGCTACCGCTGCCCTTGACCGTTCCTTCAAAGAAGCAGCGGTCAAGGGCAGAAGCGGAAAGATTCATGTCATCAGTAGTGCCGACAATACCGCCGACATTGCTATTGCCGCTGACCTTACCGCTGACCTCGCAAGCTGTGATGGAGCTATTGCTCTTGATGGAACCTGCAATACCGCCCACACAGTCCATGCCGCGGATATTGACCTCCGTCAGGGCGAGATTATTTATCTCGCCGGAGGTGATGATGCCGAACAGCCCGGTGTGACCGAGGGCGGTGTTGTTGATATAAAGCCCGGTGATAGTATGTCCGTCGCCGTCAAAGCTGCCTTTGAATGCATACTCATGGAATTCATATCTTCCAATCGGCACCCAACCATATCCTTCGTTATAGCCTTGACCATAGCTGGAAAGGTCGATATCATTCATCAGCTTCAGAGATACTTTGGCGTTTTCATCGTTAAACAGAAAGCTCTCCAACCGCCCCTCATTGACCAGTTCAGCAATCTCCGCCAGTTGGTCGGCGGTGGTGATCTCCAGCGGACTGGCAACCGTACCGCCACCGCCCATGCGGAACGACACAAAGCGATTGACCGTTTCAGGGATATACAAAGTGATGCGGGGCGCATCCAAGCCGCCTGCAAGGGTAAAGCCCTCGCCTGGCACGGCGTCAAACACATAGAACCCACGCTCAGGGACGTTCTCGTCATAGTCCTGTTCAGTCTGCCAGGTTACAGGGATTTGCACAGCTTCGCCCTCCACAGTGCCGCCCACCGTTTCGGGGAATGCTGGCTTGGCGGTGTTCTGCCAGCGGATTTCATCCGTCAATTCCTCAAAGGCCGTTACCACGCCGGTGGCCTCACCGACCACTGTTACCATAATGGACGGCGTTGTGGCACTGATCGTAAAACCCGAAATTTTTGCGGTAAAAATGTATGTACCGACTTTTTCACCATCATAATCGGGTGAAGATACCCAGTCCACAGGGACCTGTATATCCATCTCCATCGTTTTCGGCTCAGCAGGAGCTTGCTCAGGCTTGTCCAGTTCTACAGGAGCTTGCTCCAGCTTGTCCGGTTCTGCCGTCTGGCCCGCTACCGCCAGAGTGGTTTGAGAGTCCTGCAATGTTATACCGCTGTCGGTTGTCACAGTATGTACACTTTCGGCAACGGTGACCGCCAGCGTTACCGGCAGGTTCAGTTCATCCTCCGGTGTTCCGACTATCACTGTCTGCTTGGATACCTTGGCATCCAACTCCGCAAAGGCGGTAATGATCCCACTTGCACCCAAAGGAGCACCGGAATCTGATGCACCGGAATCCGGTCCACCTGTTTCAGCAAATGCCGTCAAGGGCAGCATAGTCAGCACCATGCATACCGCCATGAATAGACTACCAATTTGTTTCCACGTTCGTTTCATTCAAAGACCTCCTAATTTGTTTTGATCATAATATTTTTTAACCTTCTTTTATAAAAATCGCTGCGTCTTGGGTGATTTTGCCCCTCATCTCCGTTAACTGAAAAAAATACAGTCTCACAATATTCAAAGGATGATGTTTTCCTGCCTGTTTTTTCGCTCATGAACAGTTATATCGGGTCGTACAGGTCTGTTAGTAACGTTGTTTTTTAACATAAAGTACACTCCTCTCCGGACAAATTATATGGAAATGCTGAGAATCGAGATAGTGGTTTCATTGCTATATTTACGCCGCTGTGTGCTTTAATTAACAAAAAAGACTTCTGAAGCCATTATGGTCAGAAGTCTTTTATTTATTCTTTATTTTTGGGTCATCATTACTCGGTATCGAGAGGGAGTCATTCCCAATGTATCCTTAAATTTTTTTGCCAAATTCCCATTGTAATCCACGCCGCATTCTTTAAAGACCTGGGTTATGGACAAATTGGTATCGCACAGCATTTCCTTAAGCTTACCGAACTTTACGTCTTGATAATAATTATAGGGCGTCATGCCGGTATTCTTTTGAAATAGACGGGTATAGTGATGTCTGCTCATGTGAACAATAGCCGACAGCTTATCGATGTCAAATTCTTCTTTCCAGTGGTTGTCTATGTATTCCTTGCCTTTTATAATTTCTTCTCTGTCCTGATAAGACCTGGAAGTGATAAAAATAAACACGACAAATATCAATTGATTGGTACTGTCGCGTATAGGTAAGGCGGTCATGTTGTGGAACAGGCTTTCGGATATGAACTCCTTGTCGTCTCCCAACAGCTCGATGATTTCCTGATATGGTACCTTAACATCATATGCGTAAGCGGCTTCTCCGTGAAACGCCTGAAGCATAAAATCTTTGATTCCCCATCTTTCGATGGCTGGATTCAGCAAAATATTATGTTTTTTGTAAATTCTTTCGGGATTGGTTATTCTAGCAAATTTCAGATATGCTTCATTCGCTAAGAGCATTGTGCCGTCCGGCGCGCATATATGCATCGGATAGGGAAAGTGTTTTACTATCTCCATAAACAGCTCTTTGTTTTCATAGAGCGATTGAAAAGACCATGAGTCTTCGTGCCTGTTTTGTTCATAAAATTCATGTATATCTTTGCTTACCACCGACTCCTTTTTACTTTGAATCAAACTTTTCTTTCGCCGTTCATCAGATGGTCGAGGCGAATTCCGAAGAATGAGCCACAGGTTCCCCCTTTTTATTGCGCCCTCAATACGTCCGCTCACCACATGGTATGTAACTGCCCGCGTAGATATACCCCACTTTGCTGCCGCTTCCTTTATTGTGATGTAGTCCATAATATCACCTATATCTGTAAAATTGTTTTCCTAAGTATTATACTTCATATAAATGAAGATTGCAAAACATCACATAAACTAATTCCGCATAAACAGGGTAAAAAAATTTTATTATTTTCTCTATTTTACATTTTCCGAAATTCTCTTGACCACCTCCTCGCCACTGATCTCTCTTGCCTCCCATGCTTACCAGAGTAATCCAATACATGGAACGAAGAATATGGTGTGTAAAATTCGGACACAGCTTGCAAAACATGACATACCGCTCGGATAGAGTGTATTCTGTCAGCACCCCGGCACTCAGATACAGTTCCAACGCTTCGCGGTATACCCTTTGAAAGTTAAAGTAGTAGTGAAAAAAGAAGCAGCAGATAACTGACCTGTTCTACCGCAGGCCGATCATCCCTATGATACCCCGCCTAATACGGGACGTCATTTTTTTATCGTTCTTCTCTGAAGTAAGGTTCCCCAAGAGCTTTTGGTGGACAGTTTTCCTTGGACTTCTTTAAAGATATCATTATAAGAACAATAATTGTCGCCAGATAAGGGAGCATATCAAATATACTTTGAGGAATGGGGGAGTGGCTCTGCAAATATAATCCCAGTATACTTAAGCCACCGAAGAAGTATGCACCCAGCATGGATTTATATGGATTCCAGGTTACAAATATAACCAACGCCACAGCTATCCAGCCTCTTCCCCCAGTAACTGCATCCTGCCATGAGGGAACAACTACAAGTGAAAGGTATGCACCTCCCAGACCTGCCATAGCTCCACCGAACAGAATATGTGCATATTTGTATAACGTAATATTTATTCCTGCTGTATCTGCTGCTCCCGGATTTTCTCCAATGGTTCTTAAATTCAGGCCTATTCGTGTTTTAAATAGATATACTCCGGATAAAATGGCTACAACGTAGCCGGCATACACCAGAATATCCTGATCAAATAAAGCAGGTCCTAAAACGGGTATATCACTTAAAATCGGGATTTTGACAGCTCTGAATACCGATTTAATTGATTCAGGTAATGCCTCTCCTACCAATTTTTGACCTACAAAGCTTGAAAACCCTGTACCGAATATGGTAAGCGAAAGACCAGACACAATCTGGTTTGCCCTTAAGGTAATAGTGAGGAAGGCATATATCAGCGCTCCGCAAGCCCCTGCTACCAATGCTGCTATGATACCCATTATGGGGCTTCCTGTTGACAGTCCAACACTGAAACCCATTACAGCCCCCATAAGCATCATACCCTCTACTCCAAGATTTGTATGTCCTACCTTCTCGGAGAATATTTCGCCTATGGTTGCAAAAAGCAAAGGAGTTCCAGCTTTGACAGCATCAATCAATACAAAGGTTAAAATACTCAAAACAGCCTCCATTATGCAGCCTCCTTTACTTTTGCGGAAGTATTTTTATCTTTTAAAATTAATCTGTACTGAATAAAGAATTCGCTTCCAAGCACAAAGAATAAAATCAGTCCCTGAATGAGTTGAGCTGCCGATGCCGGTATCTGAAAAGCTGTTTGAATAAATGTACCTCCCTGTTGAAGAACCGCAAACAGGAAGCAGACAATAACAATCAGAGGGGCACTTAAGCTTGCCAGCCAGGTAGTAATTATTGCTGTATAACCTACCCCGTTTGCCACCTGATAAGTCAGGGTTCCATTTACACCTGAAACCTGAAACATTCCAACCAGACCGCAAAGTGCACCGCTTAGGAAAAGCGAAGATAAAATAATTTTTTTAACATTCATACCGGCATATCTTGCCGTGTTTTCACTTTCGCCTATAACCTGTATTTCATAACCGCGTTTGGTTTTATTAATAAAAATATACATCATCACAACCAGTATAATGGCTATTATCCAGCCAATATGAATTCCAAACAGCTTTGGCATAAGTGCATTATCCTTAAACATTGCTATCTTACCGAAACCAAGTGCCTTCGGATCTTTCCAGGGACCGTATTGCAGATAATTTATCCACTTTAGAGCAATGTAGTTCATCATTAAAGTAAACAAGGTTTCATTTGTGCCGAACTGAGCTTTAAAGAATGCCGGAATAAGTGCCCATAAACCGCCAGTAACAATTGCAGCAGCCATCATCAAAGGAATTAAGATAATGGAAGGAAGCTCATTGAAAAACAAAGCGAAATATGTTGCACCAAAAGCACCCATTATTATCTGACCTTCTGCGCCTATATTCCAAAATTTCATCTTGAAGGCTACAGATATTCCCAATGAGGTTACAATCAATGGTATCGCTTTAATAATTGCCTCTTTGAACCTGTAAGCCGATCCGAAGGAGCCATCAAGCATTGATAAATACACTTCAAAAGGATTGAAACCCAGAACTAAAAGAAATATGCCTGAGGTTACCAGCGCTGCCAGTATTGCCAGTAATCTGAAGGTTACAGATTGTTTTTTTGTTAAATCAGTTCGTTTAGCTACTCTGAACATCAGGCACCCCTCCCCATAACATCCTCTATTTTTTCCCCGGCCATCATTAACCCCAGTTGTTCCTTGTTTACTTTATCTGCATCAACAATACCAGTTACTTTCCCATTGCACAGAACCATAATTCTGTCACAGAGTTCTATTAAAACGTCCAGGTCTTCTCCAATGTATAGTATACCAACACCTTTTTCCTTCTGTTCATTCAATAGGTCGTATATTGTGTAGGAAGCATTGATATCAAGCCCTCTGACGGGATATGCGGTTATCAGCAGATGAGGGTTTGATTCTATCTCACGACCCAGTAAAACTTTCTGTATATTGCCTCCTGATAATTGCCTTACAGGATGATACACTCCAGGAGTATTTATATCCAACTTTTTTATAAGCTTGTGTGCAAGATTCTTTGCTGTCTTCTTTTCAATAAAAACTCCTTTTTGATTCTGATATTCTTTCAAAATCATGTTATCAACCATACCCATGGAAGCAATGAGGCCCATACCCAACCTGTCCTCAGGTATAAAGCTCATACTTATACCCATTTTTATTATGTCACGCGGATTTTTACCTACGATATTTTCATTTTTATACTCTATCGAACCTGCCGCTACAGGATACAAACCTGCAATAGCTTCGCACAGTTCTTTCTGCCCGCTTCCAGCAACACCTGCAACCCCGAGTATCTCTCCTGCTGCAAGAGTGAAACTTACTTTATTCAAAGCCTTTACATGCTCTTCGTCTTCCACTGTTAAATCATTTATCTTTAAAATTGTATTGTTGTTCTTTTTCTCTACCCTATTAATTGCTAAGTCAACAGCTCTTCCAACCATCAGATTGGTAAGCTCACTGGCATTAGTATCTGCCTTATTAACTGTACCAAAGGTTTCACCTTTTCTTAAAACAGTTATTCTATCTGATATTTCCATAACCTCATTAAGTTTATGGGTTATTATTATTATTGAACAACCTGCCTGCTTCATTTTTCTGAGAATATTGAACAAGCTCTCTGTTTCCTGAGGAGTTAATACAGCTGTGGGCTCATCCAGAATAAGAATTTCGGCCCCTCTGTAAATAACCTTTAGAATTTCAACAGTCTGCTTTTCACCAACCGACATATTATAAATCTTTTTGTCCGGGTCTACGCTTAGACCATATTTATCGGATATTTCACGAATTTTCTGAGAAAGTCTTTTACTTCCAATAAAGAAACTGCCCTTTTGGCCTGCAATAATATTTTCCTTTGCAGTCAATACCTCAACAAGCTTAAAATGCTGATGAATCATTCCTATACCCAGTGCCATGGAGTCTTTTGGGTTTTTGAAGGACACCTGCTTTCCTTTAATATAAATGGCTCCGCTGTCGGGTGTATATATCCCTGACAACATATTCATCAATGTACTTTTTCCTGATCCGTTTTCTCCTAAAAGAGCATGAATTTCTCCTTTTCTGACCTCCAGAGATACATTATTGTTTGCGATTACAGGGCCGAAGGTTTTAGTCAGATTTTCAATTTTAATATACACTTCATTATTCACGGCGTCACCTTTAACTTCTATAAAATATTAAAAACTTTATTAGCAGTAGTTAAACCCATAGGCTTTTAACTACTGCTAATAAAAACCTGCATTTATTAATTTTTATTTCTACTAGTCAATTTTACCGTTTACACCCTTTACAAACCATTTGCAGTCTAACTGTTCTTTATCAGTCATTTCAGCACCTTCAGCAACCTTAACGGCACCTGACTGATCCATGATTGGTCCTGCAAATACTTTGAAGGAACCATCAAGTAATTTAGCCTTAACCTCTTCGATCTTTTCCTTAGTGCCTGCTTCAGCATTCGCAGTAAGAGGAGCAAGATCTACAACTCCTTCTTTGAGTCCACCCCAATAATTTTCAGGCTTCCAGGTTCCGTCAAGAATCTTCTGAACTTGGTCTACATAATAGACACCCCAGTTCCATATAGGAGCAGTGATGTAAGCTTTTGGAGCGGCCTTGCTGCTGTCTGTGTTGTATCCGATAGCAAATGCACCCTTTTCTTCTGCAGCTATTTGAGGACCTGTTGTATCCTGGTGTTGAGCAATTACGTCACAACCGTCGTTCAATAGTGCAGTTGCAGCATTTTTTTCAAGGGTAGGATCGTACCAGGTATCTGTCCATTTCACATTTACTGTAGCGTTAGGATTAACTGACTGAACTCCAAGTGCAAATGCGTTGATACCTCTTATTACTTCAGGAATCTGCTTTGCTGCAACATAACCAATCTTACCGGATTTTGATTTCAGACCTGCAGCTATACCTGAAAGATATCTTGTCTGCTCAATTCTTCCAAAGTAATTAACAAAGTTTGTCTCATTTGACATGTAACCAGAGCAATGGAAGAATTTAACGTCTGGGTATTCCTTTGCAACCTTGTCAACATACTCCATGTAACCAAAGCTGGTAGCAAAAATAACATTACAGCCCTGGTCAATAAGGTCTTTCATAGCTTTTTCCACAGAAGCATCTTCAGCAACATTTTCCAGGTAAGCTGTGGTTACACCCTTGTCTTTCAGCTTTTCTTCCAGATACAAACGACCCTGGTCATGGGCATAAGTATATCCGCCGTCTCCAATAGGTCCAATGTAGATAAAGCCTGCTTTTACTGCATCAACTTTCCCTGATGAACTGGCTGATTTTGATCCGCAACCTGTTAGTGCGACAGAGCAAATCATTACAACGGCCAGCATTAATGCCAATAATCTTTTCATTCTAGAGTCCCCCTAATTTTATTTATTTAATTTATCATAATGCTTCCGATATCGGCAGCATTTAATCCCTTTAAAAGTTACCTTATATAGTCTTCTATAGTCCTCACTCTATTTATGTCAACTAATTATTAATCCAGAAAAGTTATTTTGCCACCCTCCATGCTTTGGACAATAGCCAGTGATTGAACCTCAATCCCCTTTTCCCTCAATAGCCTGCCGCCATCCTGAAAGCCCTTTTCTATTGCTATGCCTATACCGGCCACCTCTGCACATGCCTGTCCTACGATATCGGCAAGTCCGAGTGCGGCTCTTCCGTTAGCGAGAAAATCATCAATTATTAAAACTATATCTTTGGAATTAATATACTTTTTAGAAACTCTAACATTATAGGTTTTTTGTTTTGTAAATGAAAACACTTCTGATAGATACATATCAGAATCAAGATTTTTAGCTTCGGATTTCTTGGCAAAAACAACCGGAACCTTAAAGTATTGCGCAGCAATACATGCAATACCTATTCCTGAGGCTTCAATAGTCAGTATTTTTGTAACATTTTTACATGCAAATAATCTGTAAAATTCCTTGCCCATTTCATTGAAGAGCTGAACATCCATCTGATGATTTAAAAAAGAATCCACCTTTAGAATATCATTACCTATCACTTGTCCGTCATTTAAAATCCTTTGCTTTAAGAGTTCCATCTTATTCCTCCAGGAAAATACGAATATTATGTAATCTAACAAAATATTTCAAGTCATAATAATTTCACTATTAGCCATAATAAACAGCCTAGTTAATATTAAAAAGCTCCCAATCGTGGATTGGGAGCTCTTATTCTTATGACAATGAATAAATGTCAAAGATGAACACCCGTAGCAAAGCCATTTACGGCGGCTTCGTAGAGACTTTCGGACCATATCACCGAGAATATACGGGATATTTTTTAATATAAATCTATTAAAATATTATACTAAAAAACACCATTATTCAGTTTTATGTCGATCTTGCCGACAAAGTAATTGTATTATAGACCATCAAAAAAATCAAGACAGAAATGAACATTTATTAGAAATTCGTTTAAAAAGTTCGCTTATTCGTTTATTTTTCTCAAATAATAACATTAATGGGAAACCGAGTACATAGCATGCTACAATCTGGCCTAACCCAACTGAAAGCATTGTAGCAAACAATGGCAGCTTATAAAGAACACTAAGCATGGCTCCGACAAAAACTGCATTTACAATTACCGGCGGCAAAGGAGCCAGCCACTTTCGTTTTGGTCTGTTATAAGTCAATTTGAAAGTCATATAAGCAGCTGTCAGTGTAGACAGGCTGCCTACCACTATATCCCATATCCCATTTCCCCCCAGTATATTTGCAACAAGGCAGCCAACGAATATGCCAGGAATAGCCAAAGGCGTAAAATAAGGCAGCACAGTCAAAATTTCTGCAAACCTGATCTGGTATGGTAGGAAACTGGTTAGGTAAAAAATAAGTGTCAACACCAAATATATTGCTGCTATCATTGCTGAGGTTGTCAACCAAAGCATTTTTTTATTTCTCATAAAATCCTCTCTCCCTGTCGCGACCAGCGGTACCTTTAAAACGCAGGGGTGTACAGTCATTCAACCCATGAATAACTGCGAAACAAAACAAAATACTGCCCTGCTTATGCAGGCAGCGTCGCCGTAGTTTTATTCAAAGCTTAAATAAACAACTACTACATATTTTCGCTTTTAATGCGAGCTTATAGTAGTAAATCGTATCAATGTTTATTTTAGCTTTAGACAGGATGGTCACGAACTGTCTTTTATTATTATCATTTTTAAGAATTATATCACTGGTTAGAAATCTATGCAATATGAGAACTATTAAATATGCTAATTGGAAATTTCGCCAATCAAAAGAAGAATTATCGCGCTTAAATTCAAACATATACATATAAGATAAAGGAAGTATACCGCTTGCTTCTGAGTGAGGCCTTTTTTTAGCAGCCTGTAATGTATTTGTGAGGAATCACCTATATATATTCGCTTACCTTCTTTTATCCTTTTAAACATTACAAATATATTGTCGAATATCGGAAGACCCAGCACCAGAATGGGTATAAAAATTGATACCACCGTAGCTTGTTTGAACGCCCCGTCCAATGATATTATTGCAAGGATAAAGCCCAGGAAGGTAGCCCCAGCATCACCCATCAATATTTTAGCAGGATATTTATTATATTTCAGATATCCTAGACATACTCCAACCAAAGTAATTGACATGATGGCCAGCAACTGATTTCCCTTTGTTATTGAAACCACGAAAAGTGTTCCCGCTGAAATACAGGATAATCCTCCTGCCAACCCGTCAAGGCCGTCAGAGAAGTTAATAACCGTAGTTACTCCAAATAACCATAAAATTGAAAGGAAAATTTGTATCCATTCCGGAAAAAGTATATACGAACCATCTAAAGGGTTAGTAATTCCATAAAACCTGATATTGGTAAAATACACAGTAATTAAGCAGGCAAAAATTTGAATCAGAAACTTAGGCAGGGCTTTCAGGTCTTTTCCATTTATTTTGAACCAGTCGTCTACCATTCCGATAGCCCAAATAATCGAAGAGCTGATAAATAAAGCTACTGATTTCTGGCTAAAATCCCTGCTGAACATAAAGTAGCAAAGCCAAAACGAAAAAAAGATTCCTACTGCAGCCAGATATGCTTTACTCTCCTTATGTATTTTTCTTTCACTTTGAAAATTAGGTTTTTCGGTATAGTTTATTTTATGTGCGAGTTTTGTAAGTTGCGGTGTAACAATTAACATAATTACCAGTGATAGAAAAAAAGGTAAATAGTAATTCATTTTACAGACTCCGTTTCATCCTTAGTATTATTTAAAGTGCTACCGTTAATAGTACCTAACGTATATAATATAAAGTTATACTAAAAATCATATTCTTTCAATTATTTATTGAAAAATTAAGATTTATTTAATAATTTTATGTAACGTAGTCAAATATCATTTACTAATTTGCAGATGTCATGTATAATATTTTATTTGGGAAGATGCATGTTTTTTAGTGCCCTACCCAAAAAGATATAGTGGATCACGGAGGTAGAGACTATGTTTGACGTAGCAATAATTGGCTGTGGAATTTCCGGTATATTTGCCGGGTATGAATTTACAAAAAAGAATCCTGATTTGAAAATTGTAATGATAGAACAGGGTCATAATATTTTTGGTAGAAACTGTCCTATTGTTTCCAATAAAACAAAGGATTGTATCCGTTGTAAAACCTGCGATATAATGAGAGGCTTCGGCGGTGCGGGAGCTTTTTCCGATGGTAAATTTAACTTTACAACCGCATTCGGCGGATGGTTGAATGATTACCTTGACGATAAAGAGGTAATGGACCTGATTAACTACGTTGATAGTGTAAATGTTGAGTTTGGTGCTACAAATGAGATTTTTTCAACCTATACCTCCGAAGCTAAGGCTATTGAAAAAAAGGCTCTTGAAAATGATTTACATCTGTTACAGGCTGCAGTAAAGCATCTCGGAACAGAAAACAATCTGGAAATTCTGAAAAGACTCTATAATTATTTGCTGGAACGCCTTGAAATGCTATGCAATACACAGGTACTGAACATAACTCCAACTGGCGACGGTTATGCTGTGGAACTGCAAAACGAAAAGATTATTGAATGTAAATATCTTATTGTTGCGCCTGGAAGGTCCGGTGCTGAGTGGTTTTCTCAGCAGTGCAAACAGCTTAAGTTGGACATGATTAATAACCAGGTTGATATAGGTGTCCGAGTTGAACTGCCCGCAAAGGTGTTTGAGCATATAACTGACGTTGTTTATGAATCAAAGCTTGTATATAGAACAAAACAGTATGGCGACCTTGTGCGTACCTTCTGTATGAATCCGTACGGACATGTTGTTTCTGAAAATGTTGATGGTATAGTTACTGTTAACGGTCATAGCTATACTGACCCAAGCCTCAGAAGTGAAAACACGAATTTTGCGCTCCTGGTAAGCAACAGATTTACTCATCCTTTCAACGAACCGTACCAGTACGGTAAAAGAATAGCTTCTTTGTCAAACATGCTTGGTGGCGGTGTTCTGGTTCAGAGGTTCGGAGACCTTATCAAGGGAGCCAGAACCAATGCCCACAGACTCGGACAGAGCTTCACTCACCCTACGCTTAACGCTACCCCAGGTGATTTAAGCTTAGTTCTGACAAAGAGACACCTTGATAATATCATAGAAATGATTTATGCTCTGGACAAAATTGCTCCAGGTACAGCAAATTATGATACTTTACTTTATGGGGTCGAAGTGAAGTTCTATAGCTCAAGACTTGAATTAACAAGGGAGCTGGAAACAAAACTTCCTAACATGTTCGCTATCGGTGACGGTGCAGGAGTGACAAGAGGTTTGTCACAGGCAAGTGCCAGCGGTGTTCATGTTGCAAGGACAATCTCCGAAAGGATAAGCAAGTCGTAGTCCGTAAAACATTGCAAATGAGAAATATATCTCTTAAATATTAACTTTCTAGAATTAAAAGGTTGGATGCTATTATCGGCACCAACCTTTTAATATACTTGTCTATCTCATTAAGTTCCTTTATAACCTTAAATCTTCTACAGAGAATTTTGAAAAACCCAGTACATTTTTACGTCCCTACAAAATAAGAACGACTATATCCCTAATTCAAAATATCAGTAAATCAACTATACTATACTGCGTCAGCAGCATATATATTGCTGTTCCTGCAAATATACTCAAAAGAGTATTCTTTCTCCACAGATGTAATATTACAATTACCAGTATTGCTGTACACTCATATAAACCGTATGAGCCTGTAGTGAATGATACACCTTTAAGGCAGTATACCACAAGTAGACCGATTACGGCGTAAGGTAAGACTTTACCCAGCCTAAGTATGTACTGCGGTGTTTCCCTGTCGGGCCTGAATATCATAAAGGGCAGGAATCTGGTGAGCATTGTACCCAGCATAAGCATTAGAATAGTAATTAGTGTCTGATATGAATTTAAAATGAGAGATCCCCTCCTTTTCGGTCTTTCCTTCCTGTAAATGTAAAAATGATTAAAATTAAAAGCATTGAAGGTATAAGAAAATTATTTTGCCCGAATACTAAAAGACATACTACAGAACTGGCAACACCTACTATGGCAGGAAAATGATTTTTTTGCTCCAGCCATTGGTTTATAAAAATTACAACAAATAATGCTGTTAACGCAAAATCCAGTCCTTTAGTATTAAATCTGATAAACTCCCCCAGCAATGCACCTAATACAGAACCGATAATCCAATACCATCTGTTCAGTAATGCCACAAAGAACATGAACCAGTTACTGTCAATTCCCTTATCAGGTTTTGCAGAACATAATATTGAAAATGTTTCGTCACACATAGAAAATATTAAGTAGGGCTTTAATCTTCCCGATTTCTTAAACTTTTCAAGCATAGATATACCATAAAAAATGTGTCGTGCATTAACCATTAAAGTGATTAAAAGTGCATACCAGGGATTAAACGAGGAGGCTAACAGGGTTACTCCAACATATTGCATTGATCCGGCAAATACAAGGAAGCTCATCAGGAAGGTCCATCCTGCTCCGTAGCCTATAGATTTCATTAGTATGCCGTATGCTATTCCTAAAAAAAGAAACCCTGCTAAAACAGGTATTGTACATGGAAATGCAGCTCCAAGTGCATCAATTCTTGTTTTCATTGTTTTGTCCAAAGTATTTCTCCAATCAAATTATTAACTTATTACTATTTTGTATTTGTTATAACATATATTAAAATACTGCTTACCAGTTGTCAAACCCTGTATTAGTATTCAGTATTATTATAATTTAAAATAAAATGGTAAATACCCAATTATTGGTTATCTACCATTTTATGTTTAGTATTTATATAATATTCTTAAGCTGTAACCAGTATGGCTACATCAAGTTGACTTTATATACAAATTTACACTTTTTCAGGTTCAGGATATTCAACACCAAAGGTATCAACAGTCACCTTCTTGATTTTTTGCTCATCCTTCGGCCTGTCATTGTAATCTCTTTTTACGCTTACTATTCTGTCGGCTTCCTCAATACCCTCTATTACTTTACCAAAGGCAGCATATTGACCGTCAAGGTGCGGAGCTTTTGCTACCATTACAAAGAACTGCGAACCAGCTGAATTTGGAGCCATTGTTCTAGCCATAGATAAAATACCCTTATCATGTTTTAAATCATTCTTAAAGCCGTTAGCAGAAAATTCCCCCTTTATACTGTAGTCGGGACCACCCATACCGGTACCCTCAGGGTCGCCTCCCTGTATCATAAAGCCGGGAATAACTCTATGGAATATTACTCCATCATAAAATCCCTTGTTTATAAGAGATATAAAGTTATTTACGGTATTAGGCGCTATTTCAGGATAAAGCTCTGCCTTCATAACATTTCCATTTTCCATTTCAATTGTAACGATTGGATTTTTACTCATTTTTCATTCCTTTCAAAACCTCCGGTACAGATGTCACTGGAAGTCTTAGCTATATTTATATTGTCAGTACTATTTTATAGTTTTCGAACCGGATGTCAAGTATATTCATTTATTTTGTGTTATACTCATAATGATACGCTTGAAATATAAATATTGCTTGTTTGGGTTTTAATAATTTTTGGGGTAATGTATGTTTGGTATAATTTCTAGGATAAAAACTATAGATACAACATCAAAAAACACAATGTTTTTTATATTTGAAGGTGCTGTGGGTGCAATAATTCTGAATCTTGCAAACCCTTTTTTTTCAATGTTTGCCAGGAGAATGGGTGCTAGTGATTATGAGATAGGCCTTGTTTCATCGCTTCCGGCACTGGTGGGCATTCTTGCCCTTGTGCCTGGAAGTCTCCTTGTAGACAGAAGCGGAAACAAAAAAAGAATCGTATCGGTGCTTATTCTGCTCGTTGGTATTATGTATCCGCTTGCAGCTTTAACACCTTTTTTGGGTAGTTACAGGGTAACTCTGTTCGTTACAGTTATTGCATTAACGAACTGGCCATTTTCAGTTTTTAATATTTCCTGGCAGTCCTTTTTCTCAGACGTCATGGTGTCCAGTTTTAATTCGGCTTTTACCAGAAGAACCAGAGCAGCAACTGTCGTAGGTACTACTACTTCTTTAGCAGCAGGTTTGCTGCTTTCCTATATTCCTAAAAGCGACAGTGAAAGAATTATCATGTACCAGCTTTTTTTCTCCCTCTCTTTTGCCCTCGCAATAATACAAAGCTGGCTGCTCAACCGGATCTCGGTACCTCATGTATTTAAATCCACTGAAGATAAGAACAACAATTATTCGATGATAAAGGAATGTCTTAACAACCTTCTCCACCACAAGGAATTCAGAAGTTTTATTATATTATCATTCATATTCCATGTGTCCTGGCATATGGGATGGCCTTTATTCTTTATATATCAGGTAGATGTGATCGGAATAAATGAAGCATGGTTGAGTTA
>JAEYWA010000205.1 GCA_023431385.1 Bacillota bacterium
CATGAATAAACATTACATTTTCTCTTCCGATTTCAGTAGATACCTGTCTTATTGCCTCAAGGAACGGGAGACTTTCAATATCACCAACTGTTCCTCCTATTTCAGTAATAACAACATCTGTTCTTTCCGATTTGCCTACTCTGTAAATTCTATCCTTAATTTCATTTGTGATATGAGGGATTACCTGAACTGTTCCTCCGAGGAAGTCACCTTTACGCTCTTTACTGATAACTGACCAATATACTTTTCCGGTTGTAACATTACTGTTTTTACTAAGATTCTCATCAATGAATCTTTCGTAGTGCCCTAAATCAAGGTCTGTTTCAGCACCGTCCTCAGTGACAAATACCTCTCCATGCTGATATGGACTCATTGTACCCGGGTCAACATTTATATACGGGTCAAATTTCTGGATTGTTACGTGTACGCCTCTTGCTTTTAAAAGCCTCCCCAACGATGCTGCCGTTATTCCTTTGCCTAACCCGGAAACCACACCACCAGTTACGAAGATATACTTTACTGACATTGTTTTACTCCTCTCGACATGTTCATACGATTACAATATATAGAAATGCTGAAAAATATGTTTTAGGCTTAAATTAAGCACGTTATAAGGGAAAAAATGTCTCAGTTGATACCAGGACATCTATTCCCTCGTTATATTTTATATTTTGACATACCAAAGGTCAATATATAAGTAAGATTTATTTTTTTCCGTGTAATATACTGGGAAAAAGCCTTTGCAACAGCTTATAAACACCCATTCCTGTAACAGCTCCAATGCTGTCAATCAGCACATCCGACAGTTGTCCGCTTCTCCCCTCAACAAAGAGCTGATGAACCTCATCGCTTATTGCATATAAAACACATAAGGAAACCACCAGAACCACACTTTTCCAGCCTGATATTTTACTCCGGTTAGCAGCATTATAAATTAATATCGCCAATATGAGGTAAGCGCTGAAATGAGCCCCTTTTCTAACTATATGGTTCAGTCTATCAATGTCCTGCCGGATTAGAGTTCCTAAAAATCTAATTATACGGTCTGTTATACCAAGGCTAAGATCATTAGACTCAATAGCAGGCTGTGAAGATAATCTGAAAATTAATACCATCCAGAAAAAAACTGCCACCCAGGATAATACTACATATACTTTGTATACTTTTTTGTTCATATTTATTTCTAGTACCTTTTCAATAATTACTTTTGGACAATAAAAAAACATATGAAAAATCATATGTTCTTAATTATAGCATAATTTATATTTCATTTTTTAAAAGCATTAAAAAATCATGACAACTTCAAATTGACTTTAAATTTTAACCGATGGTTTTAAAAAAACTTTTAATACAATAAACAATACTATGGCTAAGCATATACCCAATATATCCTTCATTATATCCTCTAGCCCGGCACTTATAAGGCCGCTGTTGTTTCTTCCGTAATATTGCATTTGATTTAGTTCATCTATAATGCTCAGTCCCAGACATACCAAAAAAACTATAGTGATCCTTTTATTTCGCTTAACTCCCCAAGCCCATAGCATCTCCATAAAAATAAATCCCAAAAGAAAATATATGGATACGTGAGCCAAACTTCTTACTTTTTGATCAACTATTAAAATAAGTGAGGAGGATTTTGACGCTCCTTCTGCTATTAAGCCTGCTTTTTCTGCTGCTTTTAGTATTTGAACTGTGACTGTCCTGCTTATATGTCCAGAACTTTCTGCACTTTGTGAGGACATGTACAAAATTAAACCAATCCATACCAACAGCAGGAAGGCTGCTGTAATGCCTATTCCTTTACTTTTCATTTAACTCCTTCGGTTCTATTTACTCGTTGTCCAAATTAAACCTGAATTCCTTTACTACACTTCTGCTTATATAAACGTCATTTTAGTACTGTTTATAATACCTTTCTATGACTCACTTTTATGACGCTCTGCTGTCTCCCAGTAGAACCGGAAGTGTTTTAAAAATAATTTTTATGTCATATATGAAATTTCTTTCACGTATGTATTTAAGGTCTAATCTGCACATATCTTCAAAACCTATGTTGTTTCTGCCGCTGACCTGCCAAAGGCCGGTTATACCAGGCTTCACAGACAACCTCAAATTATGCCAGGCATCGTATTTCTGAACTTCTCTGCCGATTGGCGGCCTGGGTCCAACTATACTCATATCACCCTTTAAGACATTAAGCAGTTGAGGTAATTCGTCAATACTGGTTTTCCTGATTATTCTACCAACTCTCGTTACTCGGGGATCATCCTTGATTTTAAACATAAAACCGCTTATCTCATTTTTATCTTCAACTTCCTTGAATCTTTGCTCAGCATCAGAAACCATTGATCTGAACTTGTGCATATAAAAAGGCTTTCCCATCAATCCTATCCGCCTTTGATGAAAAAATACCGGTCCTTTTGAATCGGATTTAATAATAATAGCTACGAGCAGAAAGACAGGTGACAAAACTATTATTGCCATAATTGAGAATGCAATATCAAACAATCTTTTCGTTATTCTATAGAAATTGGAAACGTTATTAAACATGCCTCTTTGTATCACAATAGCTTCTGCATTAAGTTCTATATCCTTCATACCATACGCTCCCACCTTAAAATATTTCTGTTTATAAGTTCATCACTGCTTCTGCCATCCAGTATCTGCTTGGCATTATTATGAAAAAGAATACCTGCCTCTTCTTTCCCTACCCAGTTTGATACATTTTTAAAAGCCTCGGAGTACCAATCGGCATAATCATTAGCGCAATGCGCATTAGAAGCAACCATATCGGCCAATTTCATCTGAAGCAGCTTCTTGGAGAAATCTTTAATTTTTAAACCGTAAACCCCTGCTATGCTCGCTGCATCCAGCTGAATATAACAACCTGCCTTTATAAAGGCTACAAAAACTTCCAATCTGTTAATAAAGGACCTGTTTCTTTCCATATGGGCAATTACAGGAGTTATTTTTTGTACTCTGAATTTCCATACCATATCCACACATTTTGACGGAGAAGCATTAAAGGGAAATTCCAAAAGTATAACACCTGATTTATTCAAGCTAAGTTTTCTTCTGTTTTTAAAGTAGGAATGGTTGTTTGGGTCTACGAATACCTCAAAGCCCAAATTTATGGCAACATCATAGTTCTGTGCCTGGTAGAGTAATTCCTGATAGTTTTCTTCAACACGCTCCAGTCCGAAAATGCACTCCTGATAATGGGGAGCTGCCATAATCTGACTTATACCAAGTCTTTCAGCCTCTTTAATCATTCTGAGAGATTCAGTAATATTTGATGGTCCATCATCAACTCCGTGTATTATATGACTATGAATATCAATCATAACTCTTAATTCCTTTCGATTAATCTTCGCTTGTTACGTTATATGTAAGTTAAGCACTAGCAATAAACTCATCCTTCAGTTTTATATCATTTAAACGCTGTTCAACCAATTTACCGTCATTTAATCTAAGTACACGCGAACATATGGAAAGGGCGGTATACCTATGGGTTATTACTATACAGGTTCTGGCCGGCTTCATTTCATGTATGCTTTTTAACACATGTATCTCAGATTCTCTGTCCAAAGCTGATGTAGCCTCGTCTAAAATCAAAATTGGTGCTTTTCTAAGTAAAGCTCTTGCAATGGATATTCTTTGAGCCTGACCTTCAGATAAACCTATTCCATGTTCTCCTATTTTCGAATTAATTCCATCTGGAAGTTCATTGATAAAGTCTATGGCACACGCAGCCCGGGCAGCTGCTTCTATTTCTTCCTTTGTCGCTTCCTTGCACCCTGATTTAATGTTTTCCTCTATAGTCCCGCTGAACAGGGTATTTCCCTGAGGCACGTAGGATATCCAATCCCGGGTGTTTGCTGACACTACAAATTCCTTATTATCCTCAGCTACCAGGGATATGCTGCCCCTGTCAGGTTTAAGCAGTGCCAGAAGTGTTCTTATTAGTGTTGTCTTTCCCTCTCCGGACGGCCCTATCAAACCGATTATTTCTCCAGGCTTAATATTAGCACTGAGCTTCTCAAGGACAGGCTTATTTTCTTTATAAGAAAAAGATACTCCTTGAAGCTTAATTCCTACCTCAGACGCCACCGGAAGTTTATGCTGTTCCTTTTCCTGGGGCAGAGCTTCAAGCTCTATCAATCTTCCAGCAGATGCAACAGCTGCTATCACTTGAGGAATCATTTTTGCCAGGCCCACAAACGGGCCCTGTACCTGAGATACAAGCTGTAGAAAGGCCGTCAGCGTTCCAAAGGAGGTTGTTCCCCTACTAAGTTTCAAAGCACCCCAGCAGAAAGCTAAAAAGTAGCCTGCCCAGTAACCTAATCCTAATATGGTACTTGCGAAAACACTGGTGACATTCCTTTTTTTAACCCACCCCAGTCTAGTATTATGTAAACTAGTTATACTTTCAATACTTTGCTCCTCAAGCCTGAAGGCTTTAACAATCAGCATATTTTCTACAGACTCCTGAAGAAAGGATCTATACGCACTTTCCGATTCCTGTACTTTAACCTGAAACCTCTTGATTTTTCTTCCCCATATTCTGCTGAACAATACTGTGAACGGGCCCAGAATGAAAGCAAGCACAGCCAATGTGGGTTCATAGTAGAGTAATGTTGCAAATGCCGCTGTCAGCTGTACGCAGAGGGAAATTATACCCGGTAGGGTATCAACGACACCTGTAGTTATTGCCCCTACATCACTGGTCAATCTCGTCAGAATATCTCCACTGTGATATTGCGTTACGGCTATCCATTCAGTTTTCGTAATCTTAGAAAATATGCGTTTTCTTATATTATTTGATAGAATTTCAGTTGTCCGGACAACCAGCATCGAAGCTGCAGCTCTTATAACAAGATTTAAAATTATCAGTGTACCAAATAATGCTGCATACAATACCGCTCTTTCCATGGAACCCTTAACTGCACTGTCTATCAGGTTTTTTGACAATATTGCAGTAAGGACTCCTGTCAAGGAAGTAATTATATCAAAGGATATTATGGACAACAGACTCCTAAAAACGGTTTTGGCATTACCTGCAATCCAATTGATTTCATGTAATACTTTTTTATATTCTTTAGTAATACGCATGCTATCTCCACTTCCAAAATTATATTGCTGAATAAGCTCAAGCCGGCTTTTATAAAACTCAAGTCATTTGAGCAGATGTTAACATCGTCTAAGCTTTGAAAAAGCTCTTATTACTTTTATAAAATAGTTTCTAAAGGGGATTATATTGATCCAGAAGCCTACCAACAATCTCCACAAAGGATTTTTACATGTAAACTGATGGTTTTTTCTCTTTATTTCTGTAACTACTGCAATCAACTGTTCGGGTTTCAACGGACCCTCAATCCATCGTTGGGCGTCGCCAACCATGTAGAAGCAATCTTCTTCTTTTCTTATGACTCGATGAAGAATATACTCTCCAGTAAGTCTTCTAATAAGAACAATATCTCCTTTTCTAATAGTCTCAAGGGTTGCTGCTGAAAGCTCAACGCTGTCCATATCTTCTCTAAGGAAAGGATACATGCTGTTACCGGTTACAGTAATCCACACCGTTTTTCCTTCCTTCAATATTTCCTTTATAACAGGAAAAAGCTCTGAGGATTTAATTTTCTTTACTTGACACATTGGTGCACCAACTCCATTGCTTCTTCATCCGGTTTGCATTTAAGATAATACACCGGAACTTCTTTTAATATCTTTTCAAGTATCATATATGCTTTTTCCATTAACTTTTCATCAAAATATGGTAAGAAGCATCTCGGCATAACAACAGGCAGAGCTTCAGATACGCTTAGCATTCTTATACTGTTTTCGGTAGCTTGACTCAATACAACAATTGCCTTAACAGGCACTTCCAAGTTAGTAAATTTATCAGATGAACCGCTCCATGGTGTTCCGCAAAGCATTGGAGTATCTTCACGAAACCTTATTACCGGTGTATCGTCATTAACAACTGATACAGCATCTCCAAAGTACTTTTCCCAAAGTCTCACGTGGGTTGACTTTCCTGTTCCGGAAGGCGCAGTAAACAAAATTCCTTTTCCTTCCCAGGCTATGGAAGATGCATGCATTACTATGCCTCCATTATTTAGAATATTGTTTCTGAACACTATCCCTAAAAGCAGGAAGGAATACAGGTTAGGTCCTGTTCTTACAAAATTCGGTGCGCTTTGCTCATTTTCAAGTGTGACACATCGAATGTGAGCTCTGCTCCAATTCATATCTGTATCTATATGCGCCATAACCTTATTACCAGTCTCATTTACACTATATATATGAAAACCCGTCTCTAAATCTTTTTTCATCCATCTTATGCTATCTTCAATAATTAAATGGCCCTCTGGTTCATCTATGTACGGGCAGTGTTCGATTTCCACTGAAATATCCGGAATATCCTTGCTGTTACACACAAAACTCTTCATTCTATCTATCAGGTAATTGTTGCTGGTATTAACATTTATTAATGTCCCCGCCACATTATATGCGTACATTTACATCTCTCCTCAATAAAAGTTTTTGGAGGGTTGTTAACCCTCCAAACATGGTTTTATTTAAGCGTCATATTGTGCATCTGGTGTGGTTAAGTATCCACCCTGTCCATCGGGGCAAGAGCCAACAACTATACAGCTACCTGATATTCTCTCTTCTACACGAAGATTTACCAATTCAAATGTTGGTTTAACGTATGTTTTCATAATTTTTCACCTCGTTTCATTTTTCAAGAATTCTTCTCTTTAATTTTATGTTGGATTCTGTCCAGCATAGAATTTGAGATCTCCATAAGTGACATCTTCATGACACGCTCCGTTACAAATACTTCCTGCCATTCTTTCTTCCAGCCTTAAATCAACATACTCAATCTTAGGAGTAATGTACTTTTTCATAATTTTCACCTCCTGTAAAATATTTACATATTAATCAGCAGTCTCTACCGCTGTTCGACCCTTTCACCAATTTGCGATTTTTTGTTCAATTAATTCCCCTTGCTTAAGCCTGTTTCTTAATCTTGTACTTTCACACAGGTATTCAGCCGGTTTAGTGAAACATCCAGTCTCGGAATTAAGTCTCCCCGGACATGCCATACAATCGCTTTTAATTTCACAGACTTCACATTCATGGCATTTGGGAACCTTTAGACATTCTGCCTTAACTTGGTCCCATGCCTTAATAAAGCTTGTTTCAAAGGGTTTCGCCGAAGGTGTATCCAATAACCCGCAGGGTATCAATCTTCCGTCCCAGGTTATCCAATAACCTGTTTTTCCTGCCTGACATCTGAAGGCGGAGCTTTTTAACCTGTTAATAGTCTCTTCCTTAAGAACTAATTTTTCTTGCATGGTATCGTCATCTATTTTCACATCAATTTTATTTTCTGAAGTATAAGCTTTCTGAATATGCTCACGTACTGTATTTTCATATTCCACCAAGTCCCGAGCTGATAGCCTGTTCCCCATGGGATCACTCCCGCAGCCCTCTCTTCTTGGAGATATGTAGTTAACAATTCCAAGGCCTTTTGAGTAATTATGTGCTATCTTTAAAAGCTCTTTATAATCTTTTTTATTTCCTTCAACAACTGTAGTTTTGACCTCAAGCCTGATATTTTCTGACATAAGGCTATCTAGTGCCCTTATGGTTTTATAATAGTTCTCACCTGCTCCGGTAACCTTTTCATATGTTTCTGCAGATGCTCCATATAAAGTAACACTAACTTTGTTAGGAGGGATTTTACCCAACC
The DNA here is from genome assembly GCA_023431385.1 of Bacillota bacterium. Classification (GTDB taxonomy): domain Bacteria; phylum Bacillota; class Clostridia; order Acetivibrionales; family DSM-1351; genus Ruminiclostridium. Next base: position 7,766 of record JAEYWA010000205.1, read on the forward strand.
ATCGGGCTCTTTCGGGTGTTATAAGACTTGCATTTGTGTAAAGGGTTATGTTTAGACCCATTTCACTTAACCCTGCGTAAATCTTCTCAAAGTCTTGCCTCAGAAATATCTCCCCGCCTGTTAGAATCAGATAAAATGTACCGGCATCCCTTGCCTGTCTTCCCATTTCAAGCCATTGGTCAGCTGTTAGTTCAGCTGCCATTGCTTTTCTATCATTGGCAGGTGATGCAACATAACACATTTTACAGCTGAAGTTACATCTGGATGTAAGCTCAAATGCTCCCGAGAGAGGAATTCCCTTTTCTACTGCCAAAGTTGATATTTTATTGTGAAATGCTTGCCAATTCATATTTACCTTGTATGATATAGTCGATGACTAAATCATACGCTCCTTTCTAATATTTAAATTTGCATTTATCCTCTACAATAAAAATAGACACTGTGGGCTTTTTATGTTTTACCTATAGTTTAACTATTCGCTTGGAGTGTATTGCCACAGTCTTATTTAAATCATTTATAGTTGGATAAGTTCTTAAACTTTTATCTCCTGCAAGGCTATGAGAATAAGACTAA
>JAEYWA010000150.1 GCA_023431385.1 Bacillota bacterium
AAACATTAATGAAGTGGTATGAGATACGGATAAACACGACTGATGAGGCCAGCGATGCAGTCTCGGATATGCTGACTACAATGGGGGCCGGAGGAGTGGCTATACAGGATCCGTTTGATATACGAAAAGAAATACAAAAACCAAACACTCTGGATTATGCCGATGAGGAATTTATAGAAGCTTTGGGTGAAGATGTAATAATAAAGGCCTATTTTCAGAACGGTTTAAGTATAGATGACCTCCTGAAACAGATAAACGAAGGTCTGAGAAATATTTCCCAGTTTCTTGATGTCGGAAAGGGCTTGGAGGGGTACGGGGAAGTTGATGATGAAGACTGGTCAACAGCCTGGAAGAAGTATTATAAACCCTTCAGGCTTACAGAACGAATTGTCATAAAGCCGACCTGGGAAGAATTTACCGCTGAGGAGAAAGATATAATTGTTGAAATGGATCCGGGCATGGCCTTCGGAACCGGAACTCACGAAACAACGCAAATGTGTTCCATTTTTTTGGACAAGTATATTTACGATGGCAGTGAAGTGCTTGATATTGGATGTGGAACGGGTATTTTATCAATTATTGCTTCTAAACTGGGAGCTAAAAAGATTAAAGCTATCGATATTGACGAGGTTGCAGTAAAGGTAGCCAGAGAAAATATTGAAATAAACGGCGAGAACTCAAAAATCGAAGCTTTTCAAGGCATTTTATCAGATTTAAAATCCGAAGATCAAAAATTTGATATAATTGTAGCTAATATCATAGCTAATGTAATTATTGACTTGTCCTCGCATATACCTTATTATTTAAAAAAGAACTCTTTGTTTATTACTTCAGGTATAATTAAAGATAGAAAGCAGGATGTTATAGATGCTTGTTCACAAAGCAGAATGTCCTGTGTCGATACACTTGAAATGGGTGAATGGGTGGCAATGGTGTTTAAATGTCCAGATATTTTATAAACAGCAATCAGATATTAAACAATTCTATAAGCATTGTTGGTGAGGATTACCAACATCTCAAAAAGGTGTTGCGTGCTGCAAAAGGTGATAATATTACAGTTTGCTGTGAGGGATTTGATTACACTGCAGTTATAAAAGACATTGGTAATAACTATATACTTTCGGATATAATTGAAAAGGTTGAAAACAAAACTGAACCAGCCTTAAAAGTGACACTTTTTCAAGGACTGCCAAAAGCAGATAAGATGGAGCTAATAGTCCAAAAATGTATCGAGCTTGGAGTTTCAGAAATTGTACCTGTATTGACAGAACGCAGTATAGTCAAGATAAATACCGCGAAAGATGCAGATGCCAAAGTTTCCAGATGGCAGAAAATTGCTTTGGAGGCAGCTAAACAGTGTAACAGAGGAATTATACCTTTTGTGGCGAAGCCGGTCAGGTTTCCAGAGGCTGTTGAGATGTCTGCCCATAAGGATTTATCTATTATTCCTTATGAAAAGGAGAGTACTGCAGGTTTCAGGGGTATAGCATCCAAGTTTCAAAATATCAAAAGTGCTGCGATTTTTATTGGTCCAGAGGGTGGGTTTACAGAGCAGGAGGTTGAGCTTGCAAAAGCCGGAGGAATCACGAAGATAACTCTTGGGCCAAGAATTCTGCGTACAGAGACTGCCGGAATGGTTGCTTTATCACTAATGATGTACGAATTGGGAGATATGTCTAATGGAAGAACTTAAATTTGTAGTTGTTGATGACGCTGTTTTTATGAGAACTCTGATTAAAAGAATGATTGAAGAAAATTTAAACTATGTTGTAGTTGGGGAAGGCTCCAACGGGCATGAAGCCATCTCGCAGGCTCTAAAACTATTACCTGATATCATGACATTAGATATAACAATGCCTGAAATGGATGGAATCATGGCAATTAAGGAAATTTTATCTGTTTCACCTAAGACGAAAATAATAATGGTATCGGCAATGGGGCAGCAAGCAATGGTTATAGACGCTATAAAAATGGGTGCAAAGGATTTTATTGTCAAGCCCTTTGATAAAACTCGTGTTCAACAGGCTATAGAAAATGTATTAAAAATGAAATAGTATAAATGTATACATATGGCAAAAAAATGAGGGGAGACCCTCATTTTTTTATAGTATACGGCCTGATTAATTTATGCTCTTTCAACTTTCCGATTATTTTTTCCAAATTGTTGCATGTATATTGTAATTCTGCATCTCCAATATTTACTAATAAAAACATTACTTTGAAATAGAGTGAAGTTGTGATAAAATAACCATATCTGTATTATCCTGGTGACATAAGGGAAGTCTGTCAGTTTACAATTTTTGCTCATTAAAAAGACCTTCACATTTTAGGAGGTCTTTTACTTAGTTTATTTAATGACATATTACTTTGGAAACATCAGTTAAAAAGATGCTTGTAAGGTATTTTATGGTTATGTAAAAGCATTAATTTACTCTAATCGGGTAATAATTTAAGTAATAGCTAAATATCAGAAGTAAATGGAAGAAAAATTGATAAAAAATAAGAAAAGTAGTAAATAATTCTTTAATTAATTTTAATTTGTGTTATAATACTAGTGAAATTTGTGTTAGCATCAATTGGACTGCTCAAAAGTTAACCTCCTTTATGGATTTTTGCGGATATGGGAGTAAACATAAACACTTATTGTGGTCTTTTCATAACTATTTGTGTACGCCATATGCGCGTAGATGGGAGATAATATGGTTAGAAGCATGACAGGGTTCGGAAGAGGAACCTGTAATGAGAACGGTAAAGAATTTACCGTAGAAATAAAAAGTGTTAATCATCGTTATATTGACTTTTATATAAAATTACCGAGACAGATTGCGTATCTTGAGGAACGTGTCAGAGAAGTAGTTTCAAAGAGCATTTTTAGGGGTAAGGTTGACATATTTATATCCTTTGAAGACAGGTCTGAAGATTCAAAAAGTGTCATGCTTGATGAAGCTTTAGCAGGCGCATACATACAGGCTATTGAAAAGCTTAAGGGAAAGTATGGCCTAAAGGACGATTTATCTGTTTCGTTGATATCCAGATTTCCAGATGTACTGAAAATTGAAAAGACCGAAGATGATGAGGAACAGCTTTGGAGTATTTTAAATAGAGCCTTGGAGACTGCTGTAGTTTCTCTTATTCAAATGCGTGAAAAAGAGGGTAATGAGCTCAGAAGCAGCTTGCTTCAAAAAGCGGATTATATGGAAAGCATTATTTCTCAGATTACAAATAGAAGTCCTGAAGTTGTCATAGAATATAAACAGAAGCTGGAAAATAGAATAAAAGACCTGTTAAATCAGCAAACCGTTGATGAGAACAGACTGGCAATGGAAGTAGCTATTTTTGCGGACAGGTGCAGCATTGACGAAGAACTTGTAAGATTAGGAAGCCATCTGAGCCAGTTGAGAGATATTCTTAGTATTAAGAGACAGCCAGTGGGAAGAAAATTGGATTTCCTGGTTCAGGAAATAAATCGGGAAATAAATACAATTGGCTCTAAATCAAATGATATTATGATAACAAAGAATGTATTGGAATTAAAAAGTGAAACAGAGAAAATAAGAGAACAAATTCAGAACATGGAGTAAGGCATACGAAAAATTAGCCGGGAGGAAATTTATGAAGCTTATAAATATCGGATTTGGGAATATTGTATCAGCGAATAGACTTGTAGCTATTGTCAGTCCGGAATCAGCACCAATTAAGAGAATCATTCAGGAAGCCAGAGACAGAGGCATGTTAATTGACGCTACCTATGGGAGAAGAACCAGAGCAGTCATCATAACTGACAGCGACCACATTATTTTATCTGCGGTTCAGCCTGAAACTGTGGCTCACAGACTTAATGCAAAAGATGTTGATGTAGCCGAGCCGGAGATTGATTCTGACGACGAATAATATCTGTCAAAGGTACCTGGTAGTCAAAGTATTAATCAAAGCATAATATTATACTATGTAATAAGAATAGGATTAGTGGAGGAAGGAATGCAACAAAGAGGTCTGTTAGTAGTTATATCCGGTCCCTCCGGTACAGGTAAGGGGACAGTTTGTAAAAAATTACTTGCTAAAAGAGATAATGTAAGATATTCTGTATCAGCAACAACCAGAAAGCCCCGTGAAGGAGAAGTTGAAGGTTCAAATTATTTTTTTATTTCTGAAAGTCAATTTCTTGAGATGCTTGAAAAAGACGCCCTGATAGAATGGGATAAATATTGTGATAATTATTATGGAACACCGAAGGCATTTGTAGACAAATGTGTTGAGAGTGGTACAGATGTTATTCTTGAAATAACAGTTGAAGGAGCTCTTGAAATAAAGCAGAAATACCCGGAGTGCGTCTTGATTTTTATTATTCCGCCTTCTTTGGAGGAATTGAGAAGAAGAATCGAAAGCAGAGCGACAGAGTGCTGTGATGTTATTGAAAAGAGGCTGGAACAGGCGGCAAATGAGCTAAAGTATGTTTCAAAGTACGATTATTTGATTCTAAATGACAGTGTTGATGACGCTGTTTTGAAGATAGAAAAGGTTTTGGATGCTGAGCGTTTGAAGCCATCACGAAATAATGAATTTTTAAACAGTTTAATAAGTAATAGGAGGTAATTTATGATCTATCCTTCAATCAATGAATTGATGAAAAAAGTTGACAGTAGATATACTCTTGTGGTTGAGGCGGCAAAAAGAGCAAGACAGCTTGTAGATGGAGCAAATAAGCTTACAAAGGTAAACTCCGATAAGGAAGTAACCGTTGCAATACATGAAATTGCTGAAGATAAGATAGCATATGTAAGAACTAAAAATGTCATAAAATAGTGGAAATGCGAAGCTGGATTTAATAAGTAAATACTTTATAGTCTTCGCATTAAATATGGGAGGTAATTACAGTGGCAGTTGAAAAAACAATGGAAAAAATAGTCGCTTTAGCCAAAAATAGAGGTTTTGTATATCCTGGCTCAGACATATACGGAGGTTTGGCCAATGCGTGGGATTACGGTCCTCTCGGAGTTGAACTGAAGAATAACGTCAAGAGAGCCTGGTGGAGAAAATTCGTACAGGAAAGTCCATACAATGTGGGTGTTGACTGCGCCATCCTTATGAATCCGCAGGTATGGGTTGCTTCAGGACACGTTGGTGGCTTTAGTGATCCGCTAATAGACTGTAAGGACTGTAAGACTCGTCACAGAGCCGACAAATTGATAGAAGACTGGAATCAGGAAAACAATTTGACCTTTAAGGTAGATGGATTAAAAAACGAAGAGCTTATGCAATACATAAAGGATAAAAATGTTAAGTGTCCGAATTGCGGAGCTGCGAACTTTACAGATATTAGAAAATTTAATCTGATGTTTAAGACCTATCAAGGTGTAACAGAAGATTCAAAAACAGAAATATTCTTAAGACCTGAAACAGCCCAGGGGATATTTGTAAACTTTAAAAATGTTCAGAGAACTACCAGAAAGAAGATACCTTTTGGTATTGGTCAGATAGGTAAGTCCTTTAGAAATGAGATAACTCCAGGAAACTTTATTTTCAGAATACGTGAGTTCGAGCAAATGGAACTCGAGTTTTTCTGCGAACCGGGTAAGGATCTTGAATGGTTTGCTTATTGGAAGGATTTCTGCTATCAATGGTTGCTTAAATTAAATCTTAAGCCTGAGAACTTAAAGCTTCGAGATCATGAAAAAGAAGAGTTGTCACATTACAGTAATGCTACAACTGATATAGAATTCCTTTTCCCGTTCGGTTGGGGAGAACTATGGGGTATTGCCGACAGAACTGATTTTGATCTTAAACAGCATATGCTCCATTCAAAGGATGATTTATCATACTTTGACCCTACTACTAATGAGAAATACGTGCCTTACTGTATAGAACCATCATTGGGTGCAGACAGAGTAACTCTTGCTTTCATATGCGATGCATATGATGAAGAAGAAGTTGCAGAAGGTGATGTTAGAACAGTGATGAGATTTCATCCTGCTCTGGCGCCTGTTAAGATAGCTGTACTCCCATTGTCCAAAAAACTTGGTGAAGAAGCAGAGAAAGTATATCATATGCTTACTAAGAAATATGTATGTGAATATGATGATACCGCAAGTATTGGAAAGAGATACAGAAGGCAGGACGAAATCGGAACACCTTATTGCATTACCTTCGACTTTGATTCTCTTGAGGACAAGAGTGTAACAATAAGAGACAGAGATACCATGCAGCAGATTAGAATTAAAATAGATGAGTTAGATTCATATTTTGACGGAAAATTTGAATTTTAAGTTAAAATGCAGGCATATTTATTATGCCTGCATTAATTACCTAAAGGGAAAGTTAATATATTAACAATTTCTTCCTTCGTTACATAACTATAGTTTTTCTTTTCCTAATATCGCTACCCTATAAAAATGTATCTTAGGCTATCCACACAGACACAATTTTGAGGCATAAATTGCGGATTGATGCAATTTTGTTTATACATCAATTTTAAGATTGTACAGGAGGGTTTTAAATGTCAAAGTACGTTTATCTTTTTAGTGAAGGGAATGCAACGATGAAGAACCTTCTTGGAGGCAAGGGTGCAAACCTGGCAGAGATGACCGGGTTGGGTCTGCCCGTACCAAGAGGATTTACTGTAACAACTGAAGCATGTATACGCTACTACAAGGATGGTAAGGTTATAGCACCTGAAATTGAAAATGAGATCCTTCAGATGCTTACCAAAACAGAGCAAATTGTCGGCAAATCCTTTGGTGACCCGGCAAATCCTTTCCTCGTATCAGTTAGATCAGGGGCAAGGGCTTCAATGCCGGGTATGATGGATACTATTTTAAACCTTGGCTTAAATGATCAGGTAGTTGAGGGCCTTGCTGAACTCACCAACAACGAGAGATTTGCCTTCGATAGCTACAGAAGATTTATTCAGATGTTTTCAGATGTAGTTATGGAGGTTGAAAAACCTAAATTTGAAAAAATTCTTGATGCAGTCAAAAAGGAAAATGATGCAAAATTTGACACAGATTTAACTGCTGAAAATCTCAAAGAAGTTGTCAAGAGATATAAGGAGTTATTCAAGTCTGAAAAGGGCTTTGACTTCCCCCAAGACCCCAAAGTACAGTTAATGGAAGCCGTGAAGGCTGTTTTCCGCTCCTGGGATAATCCACGAGCCATTGTTTACAGACGATTGAATGATATCCCTGGAGATTGGGGTACAGCTGTAAATGTTCAGGAAATGGTATATGGAAACATGGGTAATGATTCTGGAACAGGTGTTGCCTTTACCAGAAATCCATCAACCGGTGAAAAGAAGCTGTATGGTGAATTTCTTATGAATGCTCAGGGAGAAGACGTTGTAGCAGGAATAAGAACACCTCAGCCAATGGAACAAATGAAAGCAGTTAACGAAGATGCATACGAGCAGTTTGTCAAGATAGCTAATACTCTTGAAACTCATTATAGAGATATGCAGGACATGGAGTTTACAATAGAAAAAGGTAAGCTGTTCATGCTTCAGACCAGAAATGGTAAACGAACTGCTGCAGCTGCATTAAAGATAGCTGTTGATCTTGTAAGTGAAGGCATGATTACAAAACAGGAAGCAATAATGAAGGTTGATCCAAAGCAGCTGGACGCACTTTTGCATCCAAACTTTGAGCCCAAGGCACTAAAGGCTGCCAAGCCGATTGCTAAAGGGTTGCCTGCATCACCTGGTGCAGCAACCGGGCGTGTATACTTTGAAGCCGATGAGGCTGTAGAAGCCGCCAAAGGTGGGGAAAAGAAGATTATTCTTGTAAGAATGGAGACCTCACCTGAAGATATCGAGGGCATGCATGTTTCTCAGGGTATCCTTACAGGACGAGGGGGTATGACTTCACATGCAGCAGTTGTTGCACGTGGTATGGGAACCTGTTGTGTCGCCGGCTGTAGTGAAATCAGGATAAATGAAGAAGAAAAATATTTTATAGATAAAGACGGAAAGAGATATGGAGAGGGTGATTGGATATCACTGGATGGTTCTTCAGGAAATGTTTATGGCGAAAAGCTGCCAACTATCGAGCCTGAAATGACCGGAGACTTTGCTACACTTATGCAGTGGGCAGATGAAACCAGAACATTGAAGGTCAGAACTAATGCCGACACTCCAGCTGATGCAGCACAAGCCATTAAGTTTGGTGCTGAAGGTATTGGTCTCTGCCGTACCGAGCACATGTTCTTTGAAGCGAATAGAATTCCTGCCATGAGAGAAATGATAGTTGCAAGAACAGAGGAGCAGAGAAGGAAAGCGCTCGACAAGCTGCTTCCAATGCAGAGAAGTGACTTTGAAGGATTGTTCAAGGAAATGAAGGGTTATCCGGTAACCATCAGATTCCTGGATCCACCTCTACATGAATTTTTGCCACAGGCTGACGAAGACATTGAGTCTTTGGCAAAGGAAATGGAAATGACCTTTACAGACCTTAAAGGTATTGTATCCGACCTGCATGAATTCAACCCTATGATGGGTCATAGAGGCTGCCGCTTGGCGGTTTCATATCCAGAAATTGCTGAAATGCAAACCAGAGCAGTCATTGAGGCGGCTATAAATGTTAACAAGGCTGGTATGTCAGTTGTTCCTGAGATTATGATACCGTTGGTCGGTGAAATCAAAGAATTGAAATTTGTTAAGGATATAGTTGTTAAGACTGCTACTGAAGTTATTGAGAACGCGGGAGTAAAGCTTGATTACAAAGTTGGTACAATGATTGAAATCCCAAGAGCCGCTCTTACTGCTGATGTAATCGCAACTGAAGCAGAGTTCTTCTCCTTTGGTACTAATGACCTTACTCAGATGACCTTCGGCTTCAGCCGTGATGATGCTGGTAAGTTCCTTGAAGATTACTACTCAAAGAAGATTTATGAATCCGACCCATTTGCAAAGCTCGACCAGACAGGAGTAGGCAAGCTGGTTCAAATGGCAGCGAAGCTTGGAAAACAAACAAGGCCTGACATCAAGCTGGGTATATGCGGAGAACATGGAGGAGATCCATCTTCGGTCGAGTTCTGTCATAATGCAGGCCTGAACTATGTAAGCTGCTCACCGTTCCGTGTGCCTATCGCAAGACTTGCCGCGGCTCAGGCAGCAATAGGTGG
>JAEYWA010000174.1 GCA_023431385.1 Bacillota bacterium
GTTCCTCCAGGGAACATGCTCCTATAGCAATAAAGGCATCAGGAATATCCTGTGTTATAGCTGAAACCTTTGCACGAATTTTTTACAGAAATGCTATAAACATCGGCCTTCCTATTATAGAATGTGCGGAAGCTGCTCAGGACATCAAGGATGGCGATGAAGTAGAGATTGATTTTGATAAAGGCTTAATAAAAAACCTTACAACAGGAAAAAGCTATCAGGGACAGCCCTTTCCAGAATTTATGCAGCAACTGATAGCCGAGAATGGTTTGGTTGAGTATATCAAAAAGTCTTTAGCAAAATAAAATCCAATAGTTTTGTTTACTTAATTAACTTATTTTACTTTTTAATGTAATTAATTAAAATGCAATTTTCAAATGAAATTTAATTTAATGCAATTTATTGCAATGTGAGTTTTTCAAAGAGATGGAGATGAATTTATGAACTATAAAATTACCGTTCTGCCCGGTGACGGGATTGGCCCGGATATAGTCGGAGAAGCTCTACAGGTTTTAAAGCAGATTGGTGAAAAGTATGGACACAGTTTTCAGCTTACCGAAGCAGACATGGGGGGCGTAGCCATAGACAAGCATGGGGTACCACTTCCCCAGGTAACTGTAGACGCCTGCAAAAACAGCGATGCAATATTATTGGGAGCTGTAGGTGGACCTAAATGGGATACCCTTCCGGGACATTTAAGGCCTGAAGCAGGATTGCTTGGAATCAGGGCAGCCTTGGGGCTTTATGCAAACCTTAGGCCTGCAATAATTTACAGTGCTCTAAAGGATGCATCGCCTCTCAAGTCTGAAATAATCAGCAATGGAATAGATATAATGGTAATCCGCGAGCTCACCGGAGGCATCTACTTCGGAAAAAGGGGCAGGCTTGAAACAGAAGGCGGAGAGGCTGCATACGATACTGAAATGTACAGTAAAGCCGAAATAGTGAGAATAGCAAAGGTTGGTTTTGAGACAGCCATGAAGCGCGGAAAAAAGCTGATGTCTGTTGATAAGGCAAATGTTCTTGAAAGCTCAAGGTTATGGAGACAGGTAGTGGAAGAGGTGGCAAAGGATTATCCTGAGGTGACTTTGAGCCACATGTATGTCGATAATGCAGCAATGCAGCTGGTAAGAAATCCCGCTCAGTTTGATGTTATCCTCACCAGCAACATTTTTGGAGATATCTTGTCAGATGAGGCTTCGATGATTACAGGGTCCATAGGAATGCTGCCTTCAGCAAGTCTTGGAGCTACAAAGCTGGGATTGTACGAACCAATACATGGTTCTGCGCCTGACATTGCAGGACAGGATATGGCAAACCCTATAGCAACTATTCTTTCAGTGGCAATGCTACTCAGGTACTCGCTTGACCTGACGGCTGAAGCAGATGAGATTGAGAGCGCTATAACAAGAGTGCTGGATAAAGGCTATAGGACAGGTGATATAGCTTCAGCCGGGACAACTTCGGTGGGAACAAAGGAAATGGGAAGAATAATAAGAGAAGAACTAAAGTAGACTGTCACAATTTAAATTTAATTTGGCGAAAAAAGGGATTGAGGTAAAACTCAATTCCTTTTTTGTTATCTATTACAATATATTAATATTTTTTTTGTAATATTTTAGCAATATTTTAATAAATGTATTTGATTACGGAATAAATTTGAAATATAATAAAATAGAATATTTATACTTTTAAGTAAAAGTTAATAATAAATGTAGAAGTTAAACAAATTTAGAGGGGGATATGATTATGGATTATACTTTGGGTGAGATAACATTATTCGCATTTAACTTTGCGCCCATGGGTTGGATGTCTTGTGAAGGGCAAATACTTAATGTCTACACAAATCAAGTTCTATTTTCATTACTTGGGGCGACCTATGGCGGGGATGGGAGGACAACCTTCGCTTTACCTAATCTGAAGGGTGCTGAGCCGCTGCCAAACATGAAATACTATATAGCAGTTCAGGGATTGTATCCTCAAAGACAGTGATAGTAAAGAAACTCTATTACCGGACAAAAGTAACGATTAGATTAAGGAGGCATTATTATGGATTATACAATAGGAGAAATTACACTCTTCGGCTTCTTTTTTGCACCAGTGGGCTGGATGTCCTGTGAAGGGCAAATACTTCAAATCGCACAGAATCAAGCTTTGTATGCATTAATAGGAAATACATATGGAGGAAATGCGGCACAAAGTACCTTTGCATTGCCGAATTTAACAGGGGCATCTCCAATACCAAATATGAAGTACTATATTGCAACTCAGGGGTTGTTTCCTCAAAGACAGTATTAAAGAATTATTTTTTACCAATAGGGTCATCTCAAATGCAAATATGAAGTATTATATTGTAAATCAAGGAATTGTTTACACAAAGAAATCAGGAGATGCAGAGATGATTATCAAACTTTGCCCTGTATAAATTATCAAGTCGCTTAAGCTTTTTGGTATAGAAAGGATGGAAATACATATGGCAGATCCGAATATCGCTTTAAATAAACCAGCAACAGCAAGTAACTATGTAATGCCCTATTCACCGGATAAAGCTGTAAATGGTGTAACTACGCCGTTCAGCCGATGGCTGAGCAACACGGTGCCTGCGGCTATGGCTATAAATTTGGGCAGCGTGAATGTTATCACAGCATGGACCGTAAGACACATGGGTGTGGCAGGGTGGGCTTCCCCTGACTATAATATGGTAGATTACTCACTTCAAGGATCAAACGATAACAGTAGTTGGGTAACAATAGATTCAGTTACAAACAACACCCTGAGTACAACAACGAGAAACGTCATATCTGCTTTCAGATATGTAAGATTATATGTGACAAAGGGTCTCAGAACTAATACTCAGTATGCAT
>JAEYWA010000219.1 GCA_023431385.1 Bacillota bacterium
TAACAAATTATATAACGAAGGCCTTTTAGATCCCAATTTCGCTACCATTGACAATAACACGGTAAATTCCAATTTTATGAATGGAATATCCGGCGCCACCGTTGGCGCAGTGGGCGGAGGCATAGGAAACTATCTCTCAACCATGGAAGGCAAGGACCCAAAATTTAATGTCAGCGCCGTTGGAAGCCTGGTGTCCAAAAGAGGGGATAAGGCCATGAGCGGGCAGTATGACAATCCCATTTATGGAATTGCCACAGTTATTACCACCGCCTGCAAGAATAAGGAAGCTGCCGCACAGTTTTTAAATTACGGCTATACCGAAGAGGGCAGCAAGCTCTTTAATTTCGGTATTGAAGGCGAAAGCTATACCATGGTAAACGATGTTCCCACCTACACGGATTTAATCACCAAAAATCCCAACGGCTTAACCATGCAGCAGGCTTTAGCCCAATACTGCCGTGCATGGAATAACGGCGGCTTTGTGCAGGACGCAGGGTATATTAAGCAATATGCAGGCAGACCCCAGCAGCAGGCAGCTTTGCAGATCTGGTCCAATACTGACGCTGTTCAGTATAATATGCCTGCGGTGACTATCGCCACTGAGGATTCGGCCAGGTATTCCAGACTATCCGGCGATATCGGCACCTATATCAGCGAAATGCGCACCAAGTTCATAAGCGGCCTTGAGCCCCTCTCCAATTTTGACACCTATCTTGCCACTTTAAAAGAGATGGGCGTTGAAGACATGATTGGAATGATGCAAAAAGCCCTTGACGAGTTCAACGCCCGCTGATTATCCAAAAAACGGCCATGAATGCGCAGGTAAACCTGCGCATTCATTTTAAAACCAGGTTGTTAGGATATTGGAGTTTAATTAATCCTAGTTTTAATACCTGAAACTTAAATTCAGAAAGGGAAATGCGTTATGGCGACCGCTTCTAAAACACGCAGTGTTTCCTACTTCCCTCGCCTGGCCCGTGACCTGCGTAAAAATTTTGATGCTTATTTGCTGATTATACCGGCCATCCTCATTTATCTTCTCTTTGCCTATAAGCCCATGTACGGCGTAATCATTGCCTTTAAAAACTTCTCTCCCGCCGCGGGCATTTTAGGCAGCGGCTGGGCCGATCAATTCGGTATGCAGAATTTCATAGACTTTTTTGGTTCCTACTATTTTTGGAGACTACTTAAAAACACCGTTGTAATCAGTGTTACCTCCATCCTTTTTGGCTTTCCCGCACCTATTATTCTGGCTCTTTTACTTAATGAAATACCAAATGAAAAATTCAAGCGGGCTGTGCAGACCATCTCCTACATGCCCCATTTTATCTCTCTTGTGGTTGTATGCGGCCTAATAAAAATTTTAACCTCCAATACAGGCGTTGTGGTCCAGCTTATGTCGTCCTTTGGATTCGACCCGGTTTCCCTTCTTTCCAGGCCTCAGTATTTTGTTCCGGTGTATGTCCTTTCCGGCGTCTGGCAGGAAATCGGGTGGGGCTCTATTATTTATCTGGCTGCCCTTACCGGTATTGACCCGGGGCTCTATGAAGCCGCACGAATTGACGGGGCGGGAAGATGGCGACAGACCCTCCATGTCACCCTGCCCGGCATATCCAGCACCATAATAATCCTTCTTTTGTTCCGTCTGGGCAGTGTGATGAGCGTGGGCTATGAAAAAATTATTCTTTTATACAACGAAGGCATCTATGATACGGCGGACGTCATTTCCAGCTTTGTTTTCCGAAAGGGCCTGCAGCAGTACCAATGGAGCTACAGCACCGCCGTAGGCTTGTTTAACTCCATCATAAATTTTGTACTTATTGTGTTCTTCAACCGGATAAGCCGTAAGTTAAGCGAAGTGAGCCTATGGTAAACAGACTGTTTTCATTCAAAAAGACGTGGCAAAAACGCGTCGGAAAGGCATGCTAAACTATGAATGACAATTCTTTAGGGTATCGGTTTTTTACCATAGCCAACACCTTTATTATGATCTTATTGGTTATTGTAACTGCCTATCCCATATACTATGTCCTCATTGCTTCCTTCAGCGATCCGACGGAGCTGTCTCTTCACCCTGGTGTGCTTCTGGCGCCGCTGAAGCCCTTTACTCTCTCCGCCTATAAAATGGTTTTGAATAATCCGCTGATTACCTCCGGGTTTAAAAACACCCTTTTTATTCTGGTCGTAGGTGTGTCCATCAACCTTGTTTTAACCGTTATGACGGCCTATGTGCTTTCCTTGAAGGACTTAATGCTGAAAAATCCCATTACCTTTTTTATTATATTCACCATGTATTTCAGCGGCGGAATGATCCCCTCTTATTTGAATATCCGGGATCTGGGAATGATTGATTCCCTCTGGTCCCTCATTATTCCGGGAGCCATAAGCACCACCAACCTCATCATCATGAAGACCGCGTTTCAGACCATCCCCGACAGCTTGTTTGAATCGGCGCGGCTGGACGGGGCCACCCATACCAAAATTCTTGTTAAGATCATGTTGCCGCTTTCTGTTCCCACCATTGCCGTTATGATCCTTTATTACGGTGTTGGACATTGGAACAGCTGGTTTTCGGCATCGATTTATTTGCAGACCAATACTAAATTTCCTCTGCAGCTTGTAATGCGAAACATATTAAATGCAACTCAGGTAAGCGATATGCTGGGCGGGGCCGACATGAGCGAAATGGCCAAGCTGGTGGAGCTTATTAAATATGCGCTTATTATTGTCTCCACACTCCCCATTTTGGTGCTTTACCCGTTTTTACAGAAATATTTTGTAAAGGGGATTATGATCGGCGCAATCAAGGGATAAAGGATTAAGGGACTAAGGGATTACGAATATAGTATTAAGGATAAGTATAGTGCTTATTAACAAGTTGCTCTGTAGCTCAAATACAGGTGTTCAGAAAAAAGCAGATTCATGGCGCTCTATGACGTCTATAATCTGCTTTTCCTGTATAAGGCCTTTTTGAGCCTATTGGTTACCCATTTATCATGCTGTTTTTTAATCATCAGTCGTACTTATTTGTCATGCTGATTTGTTTATTACAGTAAAGGATTAATTGCTAAATTTGTTTTTCATAGTGCTCATATTTTTTTAACGCCTTTTCAAACATACCCATACATCCATGTAAAACATGAATTAAAAGAAGCATGGCCACTATCCCCGTAACAGCGTAAATGAATATATGGGCCACAGTAAACGATAAGCTTTGATAGGCTGCATAGAGAATGTATAAGCTCCACGGAAGGAACAGAATGGACGTAATTACGCCTGGAACATAGAACTTATACAGGATGCATATCAAGCAATGCCCGATAAGATGAATTGTAAAGCCCAAAAACAAAACATACCAAAAGCTATAGGTTCCTCTCCAGGAAGATAGGAGTGTTACAAGTGAAAATATCAAAAATTCTATGGCTACCCCAATAGAAAAAGCAGAAGTT
>JAEYWA010000222.1 GCA_023431385.1 Bacillota bacterium
AATGTAATTTAATACCAAATTAATAACTTAAGGATAATTAAATGTAACCAATACATAAGTAAATAAAATTAAATGGTCTTTGACACAAAACATATAGTTATATGCCAAAGACCTCTTCGTCTTGATATTTACTTATCTGCTGTTAATAAACAAAAAAGTCCCCAAACTCTAAAAGAGTTTTGAGACTTCGTCGTCGTTTTGCATTAAATCAGCTTACTTAGAGTATAAATGTATTTCTTTCCATTCACAATGCACGAAGATGTACATATTCAACATATTCTATATCGTGGTTTTTGTGCATTACTTACAAATACTTCCTGCTACCTGTGCTTTTCAGATATAATAGTTGATAAGTTAGAGCATACTTCATATAATAAAACTAATTGAATAAATTAATTGTGCAAAGAAGCGCATTGAGTTCAGACTCAGTCCGCTTTTTTTATTTCATTCTTTAGATAAAGTTTTATTTCAACTTTAATAATGTATTTGGAAGGAGGAGTACAATGTCATACAAGATTGCAGTAATTATGAATGCGACAGGCAAACTTACAGCTTTTGAAAGAGGTGTGGTCTTATCGGTTTTCAGCAAGGAGAACAACGTATGGAGCGTAGTTAATGAAATAAGGTATTCTCTGGATTTAACCTCCAATATATCTGAAGTAAGAGATAATATTAAAGCTACCGTATTGCAGTTGGAGGATTGTAAAGTAATAATAGGAAAAGCAATAGCAGGACTTCCATATAACATCTTTGAAAGGATGGGTTTTGAAATCTATGAAGCCCAATCGGTATCGCATAGCCTGCTTGACGAGATCAATACGGAATTGGAGACAGAGTCTGACCATTACAGCCCCTTATCCTCTGAAGTTTCAATGAAACCTGTTGAAACCTCCGAGCAGGGAGTATTTTTTCTCAATTTGATACTTCTTCAGGAAAAGCATCCTGAGATATCGTCGAAAAAAGCGCTTCAGTCTTTTATTGAAACATATTGTTTTTACAGGCTTGACGTAATATGCAGCCACATACCGCCCTGGTTTGACACAATACTTCCACAGAAAAGGCTGACCTATAGTATCGAGGAACTCGAAAGGAATAAGTTAAAGGTATCTATTATTAATAAAGTCTGCTAATTTGAATAAAATGTTTCATTTCAAGTTACAGGAATGTATTCTAGTACCGATAGGAGGGGTAGCATGTCAAAATATGTTAGTGATTTTACCGCAAAAATAAGTCTAAAAGGTGTAGCCAGCCTTTACTGTTATGAAAACGGTGCCGTCAGAGATTGTATACTTAATGAAGAAAATTTAATTCCCACCAGATACGGAGACCTCATCCCCAGGTACGGTCCTGAGGAAATAAGAAGAAAATACAAGCCTTCAGTATCCTTTTACCTAAGTGGAGCCGTAAAAAGCCTTTCCCTTGAGCAGCAAGCAGATATTATGACATCCCTTGGAGCCTTCCCTGCTGAATTGCTAACCTTCTACGAAAGCGGCTCCCTTAAGAGATTGTTTCCTCTTAATGGCAAAATAAGCGGTTACTGGACCGAAGCTGACGAGGAAAAGCTGTGCAGAAAATTTAAGTTCTCCTTATCCTTCGGCAGCTTCAATGCAAAAATTATCAGTTTATGCTTTTATGAAAACGGTAATTTGAAGGCACTAACTTTATGGCCTGGAGAAACAGTTGTATTAAAAAAACAGACTGATCTATTCCCAGTACGGACCGGCTTTTCATTATATGAGGATGGTAGCCTAAAATCTCTTGAACCGGCGTAC
Organism: Bacillota bacterium; assembly: GCA_023431385.1. GTDB lineage: Bacteria > Bacillota > Clostridia > Acetivibrionales > DSM-1351 > Ruminiclostridium. The sequence goes on from JAEYWA010000222.1 coordinate 1,773, forward strand.
GAGGTGCCAATTTTGACTCCAATAGGTTGGATAACTGCTTTTGATGAGAATGCGTTAGGAGTTTCGGGAGAAAGCAACTCTATATGTTTTAAAAAAGATGGTAGTCTTCACTCTCTGGTAACCTCCTCATGCAAAATAGCTGTTAAAGATAAGGATGGCATGATAGCCGTAATTGGGCCAATTGTGAAGCCTGACCCTATCGAAGAAGAAAAGTCTGTTCTTATTCCGTTAAAAATTTCTTTCGAAGGAGACTATGTGAGATTTGAAGAAGAAAGAATCAGGGTTTTTAATTTATTAACTTCAGAATTTACAGTGTTGAATGTCTCCGGCAAAACCAGGTCCGGGCTGTCCTGTGGAGATTGCAGCAGCTGCAGCAGATGTAAATTGTGATGCGGCTGCCTGTTTTGATGGTCACGAAAAGAATAGCTGCCGCAATGCGACAGCTATTTAGAGGATATATATTTTATGGAGTCAATTGCTACTTAACTTAATTACTAAATTTAATTACTAAATTTAATTCCTATATTTTTATTACTGCTTTTACTACATCCTGCTTATTATTGATAACATAATCAAAAGCTTTAGCTGTTTCGCCAAACTCAAACTCATGTGTAACAATACCTGTAATATCAATTATTCCCTTGGCAATAGCCTTGATGGCTGTAGGATATATGTTTCTGTAACGGAATACAGATTTGATCTGCGCTTCCTTGGCCATAATCTTTGCAAAATTAAATTCAATTATATCTTGTGGAGCCAAGCCTACCAGAACAATAGTACCTCCGTTTTTTATCAGATAAGGAGTCTGGGAAATTGTTCTTGCAGAACCTGCAGTCTCAATTACTATATCCACACCCTTTTTATCTGTCATTTTATCTATTTCAGCAAAAACATTTGCTTCAGCTGCATTGATAGTAGCTGTAGCCCCGAGTTTTTTAGCATATTCAAGTCTTTTTGGTATCACGTCTACAACGGTGATCTCTGTAGCTCCGTAGGCCTTACATGCCAGGAGGGTTACAAGTCCGATAGTGCCTGCTCCTAAAATAACAACTGAATCCCCCAGTTTTACATTACCCTGCATTGCTGCATGCAAACCAACAGCTAGAGGTTCAACAAGAGCTCCTTCTTTAGTTGATATATTTTCGGGCAACTTGAAACACATGTTTTCCGGGAAGGCAATATAATTCATTATTGAACCGTGGTATGGAGGCGTAGCAAGGAATTCTACATCGGGACATAAGTTGTATCGGCCGGTCTTGCAGAACTCGCACTCCCCGCATGTAATTCCCGGCTCGAGTGCTACCTTGTCACCCACCTTAAGATTTTGAACGCCGCTTCCTATTTCAACTACAGTACCGGAGCATTCATGGCCGAGTATAAAATCGCCATCAACAATGAAATCACCAATTTTGCCATGTTCCAGATAGTGTACATCCGAACCGCATATTCCCACATATTCCAGCTTAACAAGAACATCCTTATCCCTGAGTTTTGGAATTTCAATATCCCGTATTTCAATTTGCTTTATTCCTGTCATATATGCTGCTCTGTTTTTCATCTTAAACCCCCCATATATTTTCTTAAATAATAGATGCCATTAAATCACGAAGCTTCTAAATAAGTGCCAAAAATCCTGCATGTCTAACTTCTTAGTTAATGAATTTTGTAACTAGATTTTATATAAAGTAAATAGTTATCAATTTAATTGTAAATACTTTCTAAACTTAAGTAAATAGTTTTATTATACAGTTTTATAAAAGTTTTATTGTTTACTTTTTAGCTATTTTTTCTATTACAATTCTAAGTAAATTCATTTTAATATTGCACTGGAGATGCATAAAAACTTGTTCACGCATCTCCGGTGCAGATTAATAATAGTTCACAGTTTACATTTGTTTCAGAAAAACTTATTTGATTGCTCCTGCTTTTTTCAATACATCAATATACTCCTGAACATTATCTTTGTTAACCAATGGGTTTCCGATATCAGTATCAATCTGCTTTTCTGCACCTGTTAACAGCTTATTACTTGTATCGAGCAATTTTGTTGCCAGATCGTAAGCACTCTGCATAGTAGTTGAAGTCATTTTACCTTCCTGAATTAAGAGAAGTGCTTCAGCTGTTCCGTCAACACCATAAACAAGCATATCTTTGAATTTTGGATTGTCTTTTACAACTTCGATTGCACCTGCTGCCATGTTATCGTTCATTGAAATAACAGCATCGATCTTGTCGTTGGCCTGAACCCAGTCTTCCATGTACTTCATAGCTTCGTCCTTGTTCCAGTTGGCGATCTGTTCTCCAACGATTTTAACGTCTGGACGTTTGTCGAAGAATTCTTTCTGCCAGCTTGCACGTCTTTCGTCAGCATGGAAGTTACCTGAAGGGCCTTTTAATACTACAACCTTTGCATTCTGTGGAATTTGTTCAACAGCTGCACGAGCATTAACAGCAGCCTGTTCGTAAGGATTTGCGTCTACAGAAGATGCTCCTTCAATACCTGAAATACGAGCATTTGTTGTTATTGCAAA
>JAEYWA010000265.1 GCA_023431385.1 Bacillota bacterium
TGCAAAATAAAAAATTTGGCAGCAGCCCCTTCTCTATACCCCGTTTGCTACAACCACACAATTATAAGAATACCTGAAGTTAGAGAGCTGCACCCCTTTGTCAAATTTGCTTTTCAAATGGAGGAGAATATTATATAATTATAAATATTATCAGGTCATAAAATGTGATAATAAATAACATCTTAAGGAGGGTCTATATGGTAGGTACCATATACAAGAATGTCTTCAATCCGGGTGCGACAGCAATTAAATTCAAGGATAGTTCCATAACCTACGGAGAGCTTGACAAAAATGTTACAGGCTATGCTAATTATTTCAAAAAATTAGGACTGATAACTGGAGAACGAGTTATTCTAAGCTGCATTAATTCGCCGGAATTTATTTATTCCTATTTTGGTGTTGTAAGAAACGGAGGAATAATAGTCCCGATTAATTTACTCCTTACAATGGAGGAAATTGCTTATTTTATTAAGGATTCTGAAGCCAAAATCATGATAATCCACCCTCTCATTTTACAGAAGGCCAAGATTACAAAAGAAACTATTCAAAATGCACTGAATATAGATGTAATTGTGCTTGATGAACAATTAAGACAGGAGGTTAGTGAACTTTCAAATGAAAAGTTTGTAGACTCTGCAGACCTGAATGCAATCTCCACTTTTCTGTATACCTCAGGTACTACAGGGAGACAAAAGGCAGCAATGCTCACACACAAGAATCTTGTTTTCAATGCCGAACAGTGCAGCCTGGGACTTAAAAGCGTTAAGGAAGATAACTACATGTGTGTACTTCCCATGTTTCATGTTTTCGCATTTACGGCATGTGTATTAATGCCTCTCTGGTCGGGAGCAACAGTTACAATAATGGAAAGCTTCCAGCCAAAAGAGCTGGTTGAAACTCTTATTAAAGAGAAAATCACTGTATTTATGGGTGTTCCCGCCATGTATGTTGTTTTGCTTGAAGCAGGTAAAAGTAATATAAGTTTTCCTGATTTACGTTTAGCAGTATCAGGAGGAGCCGCCCTCCCTGTTGAAATTTTCCGACAGGCAAAAGAGATATTGAAATTACCTATAGTGGAGGGCTATGGTCTTACAGAGGCCTCCCCGGCAGTATGCTTTAACCCACTTGACGGGATTCAGAAGGAAGGTTCCATAGGATTGCCACTCCCATACCAGCAATGTAAAATCGTTGATGACAACAATGTTGAGGTTTCTGTCGGTGAGGTAGGTGAGCTTGCTGTCAGGGGAGATAATGTAATGCTTGGCTATTACAAGCAGGAGGAGGAGACCTGCAAAACCCTTGTTGAAGGATGGCTGCTTACCGGAGATATGGCTAGGATGGATGATGAGGGGTATATTTATATTGTTGACAGGAAAAAGGATATGGTTATCGTCGGAGGCCTGAATGTATATCCAAGAGAAGTTGAAGAGGTAATCTATCAGTATTCAAAGGTCAAGGAGACGGCAGTTATAGGTTTGGACGACAAGCTCAGGGGTGAATATGTTAAAGCCTATGTAGTGCTTAAGGAAGGTGAAGAGTGTACTTCAAAGGAACTTCTCCGCTATTTGAAGGAAAGGCTGGCAATTTATAAGCTTCCGCGAGAAATAGAGTTTATACCCGAATTACCAAAAAACAGTACCGGAAAAATAATGAAAAGATGGTTAAAGACCTGATACTCGAAAGTGGTTCACTTTTAAAAAGCATTCAAATACTGTAATATATACTTATAATACTAAAAGTATTAAATTAATTGTCCTGAGAGGGAGAAAATGGGAATAAATAATATTGAAACCATTCATACGGGAATATGCCATCTTGGTGAAGGACCTGTATGGAATTCACAAAAACTTAAGCTTTTCTGGACTGACATATATAACAGAAGGATATGGGTTTTTGATCCTGATAAAAGAAATAGTACTGTATATTGGAATGGTAGCTTCCAGGTTGGGGGATTCGCATTTACCCGTACAGGTAATATGGTTTTGTGTACCGATAAGGGAGTGTTTTTGCAGAGTATAAATGTTGAAGGATATCCTGAGAAAGATGCAGAGCTCCTTTTTGAAATACCCTTACGAGAAAATGAAATGTTCAACGACATCACAGTTGACCCTGAAGGACGGATTTTTGCTGGGACGCTTATAAGGCCTGACTTCAAGGGAGGAACTCTATACAGGCTTGAAAAAGGGAAAAAGCCCGAGATTATTTTGACAGAGCTGCATTGCTCAAACGGAATGACCTTCTCACTGGATCAGAATTATTTTTTTCATACTGATAGCACTGTCCACAGAATTACTAAATATAGATATGACCGTAGAACTGGGGTGATAAGCAGCCCTGTCAACTATTTTCAGGGAAATGCCGAGATGGGCTCCCCTGACGGAATAACACTTGATTCCCAGGACCACATCTGGGCTGCATTCTGGGGTGGGGGCTGCGTCAGGAGAATCAACCCGTCAGGCTGTATAGTGTCGGAGTATACTTTGCCGGCCAGGCAGCCATCAAGTGTGATGTTCGGCGGAAGAGGGCTGGAGGAACTTTATGTCACTTCTGCAGCAGAAAACGCTGAAAATATTATAACAGGATATTTCGATGACGGCACTTTCGCCGGAGGACCTCTGTACAGGCTGCGGCCTGGAGTAACCGGAAGAGAGGAATGGCTTGCTGATTTTTGATCAGCAAGCCATTTTTAACATAGATAAATTTCTAGACTGCATGGCACTGCAATACTAATTAGATTCAGTCAGGTTTTTTACCCGAGCTCTGCAGGTCAAATAGCTGAAAATCCTCTCTGAGCAGCAATAGCCCATAATCAGGAATATGGGATAAACTCCGAAGATGTACCGTGATTTTACCTCCCAAAACATATAAAAGCCAATATAGAGATAAATCACATACACAAATAATTCCATTCTGAAGTCTTTTTTACTTACAGCATCAAATAAATAAAGGCTTACCAGCCCTATGAGCAACCAATTTACGGAGTGCAGCATCCAATCGATAGACAGTCTGGTTGTTTTATCCCAGGGTTCAAAATATTTGATCAGGGGAGTGCTGTATAATATAAAGCGGTCGGAACTCAGAGCCTGGGACAGTCCGTAAAAGTTAACACTGTAAGTACCTTCTGTCCATAGCCAAAATATCTTTTTAATATAAGCCTTTAAAACATTTATCAGCCCTGCATGTTTATAATTTGACATAATTTCATTTATAAAGAAAATGGAAGCATCATGTTTATTACATTTAAAGCGGTTTACGAAAATCTCCATATTTCGGCCACCATCCCAATAGCCCAGCTTTTTAAGTGGAACTCCCATGTTTATCCATCGCCAGATTGGATTTGAATGCACTCCCACCGGTTCAACAATTATACCTGTCCTAGTTCCTGCAAAACTGAAGAGCTTTAAGGGGAGGTTAAATAAAGTAAGAGACAATGACCCATAGGCTATTTTTTTTATATATGGCGTTAATTTTCTTTCAACATTAAGCAGCCAATATATTAAAATGGCTATCAGAAAAAGGAGTGTAACACTTCTCATAAAATTGCCTGCCATTAAAAAAAGAGCTGTATATACAGCATGTTTTCCATTGTTTTTCCTTGCAAAGCTAAGCGCATTTAAAACTGCAGCAAGACAAAAAGTATTGGAAATTATATCACCATAGGTAAAATTATTTAATATTACAGGCGGAATAAAAGTAACAGCCAATAAAAGTATTCCATAAGCTTTTTCCTGTTTTTCGGGATAAAGCTCCTTGTATATCCTATAAATAATCCATGCTGATACTGTACTGAAAATTGCATTTATTATTCTGAGTGTAATATAGCTTTTTGGAAGGAATGAATATATAAATGCTATAAAAACTGTTATCCCGATATTGTTTGGATAATACCCCAAATAGTTCCCGACATCCAAGGAAGTAAAATTTCCCTCGAGAAACTGCCTGGCAAATTTGTTTACAATAACTGCATCTTGGTAGGCATTGACAGGCACAAGTACTATAAATGCTGCCTGCAGACAAAAATAGACTATAAGTGTCGAAAAAACCAATTTTTTTTCATCTATTCTTGAAAGGCTTATAGATGCTCTATTGATTAACATCAAGAACAAGAAAAAAAACAATGCAAGTCCTATAAGAAGTAAAGGGTTTTGAGGAGAAAAACTCGGGAATGGTATAGCCCAACAGTGGAGTAAAAGACTTAATACCCATATTAAGAAAAAAAACAATGCAAGCATATAAAAAGCTAATGACTTCAGTTTATATAGAAGATTAAACAAGTTCAGTCCCCTCCAACTTTATCCATGTTATTTACTTGCGATTATTCATTTCACTTTGTAATCTGCCCGCCATACCTATTAAAATTCATGTAAATTTATTACTTTTATCTATCCACTTTACAGGCAAATAAGTAAAAAATAGTAAAAAAATGAAATAATTAATAAATATAAGGAAAATAGAATAAATACGAGAAAACGGAAGTTAATCTGAGTAAAGGAATATTTACAAATATTGCAAAAATTTGGAAGTAAAGTTAATATGTTATCAAAGAGTTAAGTTTTAAAGAACAACTTAAGCTCTTAGCTAGGGGTATTGTTTCGGTTTTTACACTTGATTATTACAACTTACGATGCTCTTTTTTCATGCCATGAAACAATCTCTTCAAACTGTTTTCCCTTAGGTATTCAAAATAATAAAGGAGTTGAAAATATGATATATACCAAGGAAAAAGCTGTTCTTGATATGGGAAGAATGGCGTGGTTAAAGCAAAGGTGCGCCACTCCAAAACCTGGAAAAATTGTTGTAAAGGTAACTCGTGATTGTAATCTGCGATGTAGCTATTGCTATACTAAAGGTGGTGAAGAAAAATTACACATCTCATTGGACATTGTTGAATCCTTCTTTGATCAACTTGCTGAAGACAACCCAAACAAAATTGATTGTACTTTCCATGGCGGAGAACCTCTGTTGAAGCCAAATCTCCTGAAAGATATTGTTAATACATTAAATAAAAAATATTATGCTCCAAGATTATCATACAACATTCAAACAAATGCAACACTTATTAATTCCGATTGGATAGAGTTTTTTAAAGAAAATGGTATTACATCCATTGGGGTTAGTCTTGATGGAGTTGAAGAGGTTCATGACAAATACCGCAAAAATGCAGCAGGAAAAGGTTCATTCAAAGATGTTGTAAAGGGTCTCAAAATACTACAGGATGCAGGAATTTCCGGTGGAATAATATGTGTAATAACTAATGAAAATGTTAATCAGATGGTTGAATTTATACAGTGGTGTAAGGAAAATAATATAAAGGGTGTTTCTTATAATCCGGCTTTTCAAAATGGTTATGCTGAAGGCAATTATGGAATAGCACCAAAAATCTCAGATTATTGGGAACAGTCAAAAAAACTGATAGATTGGCTGGTTGAAAATAATCGTCAATGTTCACCTGAGGATAGAATGTATGAGAGAGAAATTGAGTCGATTACCAGAAATATAATAAGCCCCTCCAATAAAGTTTATATGTGTAATTCAACTCCATGTGGGGCAGGAACCCGCCATTTAGGTCTAGATGTAAATGGTGACGTAGAAGTATGTGACACATTATATGGACATAAGGACTACATATTAGGAAATATTCAAAAAGACAAACTAGATGACATCATAAAAAATCCTATCATCGAAAAATTTTCAAATCGATCCCAAGAAAAGTTATCTAATTGCAAATCATGTAATCTCAAACAATGGTGTAGCAGCGGTTGTCCAGCTGGGAACATTATACATTATGGTCCTGATGGTATTAACAAGTCAAGTTACAATTGTGGTTTCTTCAAAAAAATAATTCCGTATCTAAAAGAAAAATTTGATAGTGGTGAGATAGACCCGGAACTTCTATGTCAATATATACCGGATATCAACAAAACCGTTTCTAACAATAAGAAGGAAGGAATGATGGGATGAAGTACCAGAAAATACAGGAAGTTACGGCTGAAAAAGTTGGAGCTGCAGAAGAGGATGACCTTGTTGCATATGATGCCAATACTGAATTAGTACATATTCTAAACTCAACGGCAGCAGAGATTTTTGAACTTATAGGTGAAGAGAGTAAAACATTGGACGAAATTATAGCTTGTTTACTGAATAAGTATGATGTCACATCTGATGCAATACGAAATGATGTTCAAGATATATTGGATGAATTAGTGAATAAAGGACTTATTGGACGCCAAAATGCGGAGGAAGCTGTTAACAGCCAAGTTTAGTCAGACTTAAGGATTCTTGCAATGTCAATGTTTGTTAGCAGTGCAATCTATAGGTTCTGGCATGGGGTGAAAGTGAGAAATCATCTAGCCTATGTTTGGAAACTAAAACTTATAGATTTGAACATTTCTTTTGAAAGGGGGAGAACGTATGAAAAAAATGTGGGTAAAACCTGAATTGATGTCTACGCTAAATCAGAACGAACTATGTTCAGAAGTAGCAATAGGCGATTGGTTGCAGTGGGTACAGTGGATTAGATGGAGACAGATCTGGCTTGAAGCCCGCTAATTAATGTAACTGGAATATAACTGGATGATTTTTAATAAACCATCCAGTTATATTATCCTAAATAACGGATTAACATGTATCGACCTGATCAAATCATAAAACAGTTGGAGTGTACATTATATGAGAAAAAGCTGGATATGTAAAAAGCTAAAACTACATAAAGGGGCAGTAGCCATAGCATGGAAAGTATCTTACCTCATATTCATTTTAATTATACCTTTAGATCTTTTGACAGCATTTATACCATTATCGATATCTGTATTGCTAGAGAAGTTATTCGAAAGGCCGATAGAAGGGTACAATTTTTCTGACGTAGGTTTACTTACAACATTTATATTGCTGCTCGGTACAGTTCTGAATTGTTATAATATATTCAGAGCTTTCTATTCAAAAAAATACAGGCGTTTGGTATCTACGTATACCAAGAGGATGCTTCTGGTTTATGTAAACAAATTAAGAGCAATAAACTATGAAGATGAAAAGTGGTTACTACGGTTTAAGCGAGCAGATCAGATTTCCCATGCAGTAGCAGATTATATTTTTGCGATAGGAAAAATCTGCGGCATATTTATTATGTGCCTGACATTTATAATTTATTTGGCAAAAATAACTCCGAAGGTGGCTATTTTGGCCATTTTATCGTTTGTACCTTTAATTATTTTAGAGTTACGCGCATCCAATCTTCAATTTAAGTTGGAACAAAACCAATTTGAACATAAGAAACAACTAGATTACTTTTCCATGATTTTCGCCGGACCCCGTAACGGAAGAGAAATAAGAGTGTTTCAATCTGGCAATTTTCTGATAGATCTATGGAAAGGTCTTATACAAAAATCACTAAAGGAATATCTTAAACTTTTTACAAAAATATCTGTTGCTGAAATTATTTTATTAACTGCTACTATTATTGGATATGGATTAATACTGATTCAGGTTAGTTCAATGATATTAACTGGAGTATTAACTGCAGGTGTGTTTATATCAATCATACCCTTTACGGCTTCTGTCCTGCATGCCATGAGTGATTTAATGAAATCAATAAAGGGTCTGAATTATTCATTACTTGAATGGAAAGAAATAAATGACTTTATTGATGAATGTAAAGAAAAAAGAGACAACATTAGCTCAAAATCTGACTTACATATCGATAAACTACAAAATAAAATCAAGATAGAATGCAAAGGCGTTTCTTTTCGATATCCAGGAACGGAAAGTAATGTTCTAAATAATATTGAAATGTGTATAAATCCTGGAGAGACAGTAGCGCTTGTAGGATTGAACGGATCTGGAAAAAGTACATTGATGAAAATACTCACAGGCATATATACGCCTGATAGTGGAGAGGTTCTTTATAATTCTACTAATATTAAAGCATTAACGTGGGACAAAATCCGTAATGCTGTGTCATTTACATTTCAAGCACCTGTCCGATATCCGTTATCCATTGACGATAATATTTCTCTGAGAGGCTTGGATGATAATATTCTTAGGAGATTTCTGGATAGAATGGGGCTTTCCTTGGAAAAATTAAGGAGACAAGGGAAATGGATGACATTGGGGTTTTCCGGTGGAACGGAATTATCTGGTGGACAGTGGCAAAGAATTGCTATGGCAAGAGGTTTAGTTAATGATAAAAAGCCATTTTATATTTTTGATGAACCTACAGCATCTTTAGATCCTGTTGCTGAATTGGAGATATTTAAAACATTCATGGAGTTAACAAAAGGTTCCACGGTTATAATATCTTCTCATAGGCTGGGATTTGCACGTGAAGCAGATAGAATTATTGTCATTGATAACGGAACCGTTATTGAAAACGGAAAACATGATGACCTTATAAAAAAAGGTGGATTATATGCAGAGATGTATGAAGCCCAGTCAATGTGGTACAAGGAGGATTACCAAAATGTTGTCCATTCGAAAATTGGTTAAGATAACCTGGTCTACAAAACCAGTTATTGCTTCCTTTTCGCTATTAGTTTCTATTATATGGAGTGTTTCTCCGATAATAGAAATAATACTTATAGGAAAGGTTGTTTCCTCTATAAGTGTTGGTTTTGATAGTAGTACAAATTACATATTTGATATTGTTATGTATTTATGCTGGGCTTTTTTGATTCCTAATGTGGCTCGAAAAATTCAGGAGATACTGGACATGTACATTGGTAAATATACTCAGGAAAAACTGACGTCATTGATTCTAAAAAAGGTATCTTTAATATCACTTAGATTTTTGGAATTATCAGAATCAAGAAATTCTATATATAGGATATTATCGAATCAAATTCATGACGGACAGAAATTCGTTTATGAAGCTGTATCTACAATATGTAAGATATTACGAATTATAATGATTGTTGGTTTTATTACGTGGTACAGTCCTGTAAGTTTACTAATAATAGTTGGAGTAACTATTCCGACAGTTTTAATAAGAAATGCCGTAAAAAAGAGTGAAATAGAACAGAGTAAGGCAAATACCGAAAAAGAACGCTTTACATCAGTACTGCATTTGCTTTTTTTCGAACGTAGTTCAGCTCCTGAAATGTGGATATATGGAGTAAGATCACTTCTATCTATACGCTGGAGAAAAGAAAACAGAGAGTATGAGAGATGTAATAATCAATTTGAAAAAAAACAGGTATTTTACAGTGTATTATCAAATTTGATTCAGTCCTCAGGTAATCTTGGTTCACTTTTAATTTTAATGTATTTTGCCATAAATGGAAAAATGCAAGTCGACGCTATTGTGAGTTGTTTTTTTGCCCTACAGATTCTACAAGCCTCAATAATACAAATTATGGATGGTATTGTTGATGTTGTTCAGAGTAAGGCTTTGATTAATGAATATAATGAAGTAATGTCATTGGAAGATGAGGTTTGTGGAAATACTCAAAATATTAGCAGTGCTATTGACGGTATACCACCCGCTATAGAATTCAAAAATGTATCTTATAGATATCCTGGAAGTGACCAGTATGCTTTAAGAGATGTCTCACTGAAAATTAACCCCGGAGAGAAGCTGGCGCTGGTAGGAGAAAACGGAACAGGAAAATCTACAATTGTTAGATTGATTCTAGGTCTGGATAAACCAACATCTGGGAAAATTCTTATAAACGGTAAAGAAATTTCAGAATGTAAGGATGAAGTCAGAGCTAATTGTACAGCAATGTTTCAGGACTTTGTAAAATATGAATTAAGTGTTAAGGATAATATTGTTATTAGTGACCATGAAAAGAAGAATGAAAATTTTAAACTTGAAGCAGCAATTGACTGGGCTGAGGCAAAAAACATAATAGAGAACTTATCTGATGGTATAAATACAATAATGGTAAAAGGAGGAGAACTTTCGGGGGGACAATGGCAGAAGATTGCTTCAGCCAGAACGAGATTCAGAGAAGGGAATCTAGTTGTTTTAGATGAGCCCAATGCTGCAATAGACGCATTCCATGAAGTTACCATGTACAAAAAATTCATGGAGTTGTTCACTGGAAGTACTGCTGTTATTGTTAGTCACCGTCTGTCAATTGCAAGAATATGTGATAAAATCATAGTCCTCGAGGGGAATACTATTGCAGAGTATGGTTCACATAATGCATTAGTTGAAAAGCACGATGGATTATATAAAAAAATGTTTTATTCCCAATCAGAATTGTATGCTTGAAATAGTTGAAATGAGTATATGGAGTAAAAAAGTATCCATATTAAGTTCTAATTAATAAAAATTTGGTACTTATATCGGGAAAATAGATGGGGGAGGTAAAGCAAATTGAGCTTTCTATTTAAAGGTTTTATTCCACGTATGAGTAAGCATTATGCTTTCATGTTTAGTCCTGAGGTTCCAAAAGATTGGCTTGAACGTATACCCAATGAAGCAGAAGCAAGATGGAATCAAGTATTAAAAATAGTTCAAATACCTGAAGAAAAAATAAATTGGACCACCAGATATGCATATGTTGTAAAGATGACACAAACAGATGATAACGGAGATGGCCAAAATAAAGGTCAT
>JAEYWA010000071.1 GCA_023431385.1 Bacillota bacterium
AACTTTGCCTCCAGCTTCCTTCAGATTCCTCGTCACCGAGGACACCCTTGCTCTTGGCTAACGGTTGGCACTATCAACCCCCGTATCGGACTTACACCGACGAGAAAGCGCCCATGCTGGGCGCACAGTGACAAAAACAGCTTGCCGGCATCGGCAAGCTGTTTTTTGCTGGTATAAAAGCCAAATATTTTTAAATTGATTTATTGACAGGAAAATTGAAATTGAATAATATAAGTTAGAGTTCTAATTATTAGTATACTAACTATTTAAAGTAGTTCGGATAATAGCTTTATATAACCAAGCCACCGAGATACTGGAAATGAGGAAAAAATGTATAGTCCAAGAGAGTTGAATCATTTACTTATAAAGGTTGGTGCAGCGCACAGGAGAAGATCTGCATACGAGTTTACAAAATATAACCTAACAGCAGGCCAGCCAAGAATACTGAATTACCTGTTTGAACATAACGGGTGTATTCAGAGAGAACTGGCAGCTGCTTGTCATCTGGAACCCGCTTCTGTTACCAGCGTACTAAACAGCATGGAAAAGGCTGGCCTTATTGAAAGAAAGCCTGTTCAGGGTGATAAGAGAGCTCTAGAGGTATGGCTCACGGAAAAAGGTTTAGATCAAAAAAAGACTATAGAAGAAAATTTTATTACAATGGCCAATGAGTGCTTTCAGGGGTTTACTGAAGAAGAAAAGCAGCTTGCCGGGGTTTTTCTCGATAGGATATTTAAAAACATGATAAATGGTAAGCAACAGAATACCTGAAATAGGGGAGTATATAGATGAATATTTTTAAGGCATATATAAAAAAGTACAGGCTCATGTTTATTATTGCCGTAGCCTGCGTGTTTTTTGAGGCTGTGTGCGATCTGCTTCAGCCAACGATTATGGCCCGAATTATTGATGACGGAGTAAAAAACAGGAACATAGAGGCTGTTCTGCATTTTGGGCTCATAATGTTGGGAATAACTGCTTTAGGAGCTTGCTTTGCTGCCACAAGAAATATCCTTGCAAGTAAAGTATCACAGAGCTTTGGAGCAGAGTTGCGGTACGACGTTTTCAAAAAAATAATGAGCTTTTCCGAGTCAGGTGCAGACAGTATGGAAAGCGGGTCATTAATAACAAGAATGACAAATGATACTTCACAGATAACCCAGTTTGTAAATGGAATAATGCGGATATTTTTAAAGGCCCCGCTTACCTGTTTAGGAGGTGTAACTCTTGCCGTTATGTTAAACCCGTTTATGAGCATAGCACTGCTAGCTGCTATAGCCATAGTAGCGTTACTTATCATTATCAGCATGAAAATGAGTTATATCCGTTTTTCCAAGGTTCAGAAAGCCATAGATAAAGTAAACACCGTTGTACAGGAATATCTAATGGGAATCAGGCTGGTAAAGGCCTTCGGCAGGAATGACGAGGAGGAGCAGAAATTTGAGGCAGCCAATGCGGATTTATATAAAAAAAGTACAGCTTCACAAATTGTTATAGCATATTTCTCTCCGGTTATGTCACTAACAGTCAGTATCGGTATAGCGGTTATTATTTATATGGGAAGCCTGCTGTTTGGTAAGTGCCAGGTTGAGGTCGGAAAAGTGGCGGCATTTATAAATTACATGAACCAAATACTAACCTCACTTATTATGATAACAAATATTTTTAATATCTTTATAAGAACAAAGGCATCCTCCGAAAGGATAGAGGAAGTACTTTCAGGAGAGGAGGATTTTACATGTTCATTGAACTACCCTTGTCCAAGTGGCTGTACAGTTAAAGATGCCGCTGAAGGATATGTTGAAGCTGCTATTACAGGGCAGCTTGAATTCAAAAATGTAACCTTCTCTTATCCTGGTGGAAGCGGTATTCCTGTATTAAAAAATCTTACCTTTAAGCTGTTGTCAGGAGAAACTCTCGCTGTGATCGGCCCTACTGGTGCGGGAAAATCAACGCTGGCAGGTCTGTGTCTTCGCTTTTATGATGTGGATGAGGGCTCTATTCTGATTAACGGTATGAATATTAAAAGTATTAATACTCATAACCTCAGAGAAAATGTAGCCTACGCACCACAAAAGAGTATGCTGTTTACCGGAACAGTACGCGACAACATTGCCTGGGGGATGGAGAATTCTGAAGAAGATCAGATTATTCGGGCTGCAGTAATTGCACAAGCCGGTGAATTTATTGAAAATATGTCCAATAGATATGACAGTAGACTGGGGCAAAGCGGAGTAAATTTGTCGGGAGGACAAAGGCAACGGTTATCAATTGCAAGAGCGCTGGCCAAGAACTCTCCTATTCTGATTCTGGATGATTGTACAAGTGCTCTTGATGCAATTACAGAGGCCAGAGTCAGAAAGGCGCTGAAGTCCCTCGATAAAGGCAGATCAATAATAATGATTACCCAAAGGGTGGGTACGGCAATATCAGCAGACAAAATACTGGTTCTTGATAACGGAGTAAATGTAGGCTTCGGAAATCACACTGACTTACTTGAAAGCTGCAGTACCTATAGAGAAATTTACAATTCTCAGATAGGGGGTGAAATATAGACATGACCAGTAAAAAGACATCACAAAATTACGAGAATATGCCTAAGCTCGGAAGATGGGGAGGAGGACCTCAGCAGCGGTTTCAACCTGGTGCAAAACCAAAGAATACAGGAGGTACTATATTAAGACTTTTAAAAATGTTCGTGAAATGGAGAAAGCCCCTTATTATAGCAGCAATACTTACTGTATTATCAGCCTCGGCTGCACTGCTGACGCCATATTTACTTGGTGAAGCTATTAATACCTTCAATATAGATACAAATACTGTTGACTACCGGCTTCTTTCAACCATACTGACAGCTCTTATTGGTTGTTATATTATCAGCTGGGTCATAGACACTATTAATGGAATTCTTATGGCAGGGGTTACACAGAGTCTTGTAAAACATATAAGGACTGAGTTTTTCTCCAAGCTTCAAAGGATTCCGCTTGATTTTTATGATACCCGGTCCCACGGTGATACCATGAGCAGAATTACAAATGATGTGGACAATATCAGCAGTACTGTGGGACAAACAACTACACAGCTGATTTCCAGTGTTTTTTCAATAACAGGCTCTCTTGTAATGATGCTGGTTTTAAGCCCCACATTGACATTGGTAGCACTGATTACTATTCCATTGATATTCTTACTTACTAAAATAATAGCCAAACGTAGCAGAGAGTACTTTTCGGGACAGCAACAGCAACTTGGCATACTTAACGGAGTAATTGAGGAAAACATACAGGGGCTTAAAATGGTTAAAGCCTTTAACAGACAGGAAAAGGTACTTGAGGATTTTAAGGCAGTTAATCAGAATTTGTGTGAGTACTCCACCAAAGCTCAGATTTGGTCGGGTTTCCTAATGCCGTTTATGAATGTTATAAACAATCTGAGCTATACACTTATAGCTGGCGCCGGCGGTTATATGGCGGTGAGGGAGTATATAAGCGTAGGAGTTGTGGTCAGCTTTCTTACTTATTCCAGACAGTTTGGTATGCCTCTCAATCATGTTGCAGGCATGTTTAACTCAATACAGTCTGCACTGGCCGGCGCAGAAAGGGTATTCGAAGTACTGGATGAACAAGAGGAAGCTGCAGATAAGGATAATTTGAAAGACTTCACTAGTGCAGGAGGGAAGGTTGAATTTAAGGAGGTTTCCTTCTCCTATACAAAGGATAAACCGATATTGGATAAAGTCAGCTTTCAGGTTCAGCCGGGGGAGGTGATTGCATTGGTTGGTGAGACCGGAGCAGGAAAAACTACCATCGTGAACCTTCTGACCCGTTTTTGTGACCCCGACGAGGGAAGTATTCTGATAGACGATACTGATATAAACTGTATTCCGAGAAGAGACCTTAGGAACTGCTTTTCTGTGGTACTGCAGGATACTTGCCTGTTTACCGGGAGCATAGCAGACAATATAAGGTACTCAAGACCTGAGGCCACAGATGAAGAGGTTAAGGCCGCAGCAGTGATGGCTCATGCAGACAGGTTTATAACAAGGCTGCCAAAGGGATATAATACCAAGGTTTCAGGAAGCTCGGACAATCTGAGCCAGGGGCAGCGGCAGTTGATAGCCATTGCGAGAGCAGTTTTGTGTCAAGCGCCCATATTGATTCTTGACGAGGCCACCAGCAGCGTTGATACCAAGACGGAAAAAGAAATCCAGCTGGCGCTTTTGAAGCTTATGAAAAATCATACCAGTTTTTTAATTGCTCATCGACTATCGACTATCCGGGATGCTGATAAAATACTGGTAATAGGAAACGGTGGTATCCTTGAGAGCGGCACTCATGAGGAACTTATGAAGACCGGTGGAATATATCACCACATGGTAATCAGCCAAACGGGGTTGGAGGCCGAAGCCGGTTGACACACATATTACCAGATATTACAATAGATTTATCTTTAGAACAGATGAGTGTGCTTATTAAAATCAACGAATAGGCAGACTAATTAATATTTATGTGAGGTTATTATGCTGGACAGAAGTATTAAACTAGAGACTTCGAGGCTGATTCTCGGATGATAGGAAAGGGTACTTTAAGTGGACTTCCTGAGGACTTCAGAAAGGCATCTATGGAGAATGCCAAAGGTAGTATACAGGAGGCAGGAGTAGCCAGGTTTGATGTCCTTCAGGAGCAAGAAGAGCCGTCAAGATTTTTATTGGTTGAAGAATACTATACCCCTAAAGATCAACTAAAGCACAGAGAAACAGCACACTTTAAGAAATGGAAGTCAGAGACCGCAGAAATGCTTGCTGAACCCTACACTTTTAAAAAATATAATAATATTTCTCCTGAAGATAGAGGTTGGAACCCGTAATAGTAGTACGTAAAAATAATTTTATCAGTAAACTGAAAGTGAGATTGTATGAATATATCTATTGCTACTGCAACCTTTTATAATATCCCTTTTACAGAAGCACTGGAACTGATTAAATTAGCCGGCTTCAATACTATTGAACTGGACACCTATTGGACAGGTGGTGACAATTGGGAAGTAACACAGCATTTGAGAGATATCAGGCCCAGAGAGGTACTGAAAATAATAAGGGAAAGTGGGCTGAAAATAAATTCTCTTCATGATATGGGAGGAGTTATTTTCAAAGACACGGATACGGTAATTAGTCGAGACACCTTTGAATATCTTGAATTCGGAGGGGAGGATATCCCCTGTATTGTATTTCACGCTCCTCATAAAAAAACAGAGGATAAGAGCTGGTGGTCAGGTTACAGCAGCAAGGCAGCAAACGATTTAAAAGCTCTAAAGGATAAGTTCCTGGTTTGTATTGAAAATATTCAAAACTTTCCCGGATATCAGACCTCCCTGATTAATCCCCACGAAATGCTTGATTTTGTAAAAGATAACGGGTTGTTCATTAATATGGATACTACCCATTATGCGCAATGCGGAATTGATATTGTTTCAACAGTAAAATATAGCAGAGACTACGTTAAGGGAGTACATTTCAGTGATTATAAGGATGGCAAAAGGCATTTGTTTCCCGGAGAAGGAGAATTGGATTTGAAGGGGTTTATCAAATCACTGAAGCTGGAAAATATACATGCCTTTACATTGGAGTGTAATATTCCTTATGAAGCCGGCAATCCTGACGTGGCAGTTGAAGGCATGAAGAGGGCTCGAAGCTATATACAAAATTTAATTGTTTAATTAGTTGTTAGTTAATATAATTTAATGTTTACGGAAAATATCTAACCGGTTGGATTAAAGAGAAATAAGATTCATGAGTGGCAAGAAATTTATGGAATATAAGTTTAACTGCTGGAGCAGTTGTTCAAAAGTAATATGTACTTTGCGCAGGTGCAGCAATAGTAATCGGTGTCAGAAGATGGTATAAAAAAACTTTACACGAATAAGCATTACGGAGCATGCTAAAGTATAATTAGCAGAGGTATCAAGGCGTAGAAAGTGGGGGCTTACATGAAAAAGGTTGTCGCAATAATTGTAATTATAGGAATTGTTCTTGCAGGGTTTTTTGGATATAGAGGGGTAAGATACTATATTGATCTAAAGAAATATCAGCAGCAAATAGAGGAAATTAAAATTGAAAATGTAGATTTAAAATCTGTCCCTGACGGAATGTACATAGGAAAAGCCGAAGTACTTTGGATAGCAGCCGAAGTGAAGGTTATAGTACAAGATCATAAAATAGTACACATCGACTTGATAAAGCATAAAAATGAGCGTGGTGCAAATGCTGAGGTAATTCCTGAAAAGGTTGTTGAGACTCAGTCATTACAAATTGATTCTGTATCAGGGGCTACAAACAGCAGCAAGGTTATTCTTAAGGCAATTGAGAACGCACTTGAAAACACGGGCGCAACTCAATCTTTTGATGCGAATTGAGCCGCAATTGCGCCCATATGAGTATTGTCTGTTCCGCAACAGCCACCGACAATTTTTAACGTAATTAATTCATTTAGTTTAAATATTGTTTGTGCTAACTCCAAGCAATCTGAGGTTTTAATATCCTTTGAATTGTCCAGTTGCTCAGGCGGCAGTGCTGAGGTGTTAGACTGTATTCCGTGGAAGCGCTGTTTTACAAGGGCGGTTTTGTTAAAATCCCAGCTCAGCGCTTCAAATAAAATTGTGGGATGTATGCAATTTGTCATATAGCATATAGGCTTGCTTTTAACAGAGCTGTCAATTCTCTCAATAGCGTCATTTATTGAAGTTCCATCTAATAACCTGCCATTATCCCGTATCATAAAACTTATTATGTAAGGTAAGCCTGTTTGTTCCATGGCCATTGCCATTCCCACCGCTTCGGGTAATGTGGGCATAATTCCTGCATAAAGAAAATCAACTCCCGCTTGGGCAAACAAGTTTGCCTGCCAACCGTGAAATTCTTTAGCTTCAGCAGGCTTTAAATATTCAGATGAACTATATGCATCACCTTTACAACCCATTAAGCCGCCGATATACATTTCTACTTCACTTACATCTCGAAGCTGTTTTAACGCTGAAATATTATCCAGTAAAAGGCTTTTATCATATCCTGCTTTAGTAACCCGCTCCATGTTTGCCCGTCTTGTCGGTGTTGTAGCAATAAACAGTAGACCGTGTGTCTTCGCAGCCTCTATATATTGATTCCATAATTGAAGTAAGGCTTCCTTACCTCCCCGGCGATAAATAATATTTGCAAATGCAACAGTATCATCAGGTAGCAGCCCGTATTCTCTCTTCAACCTTTCACCTAATGCACCTTCCATTAGTATAACAGCATTTTTTTCATAACAGGAAACAAAACTCACTAAATCACCCCAATTTTTCACTGCTTAACTCCAGGAACTTTTCAATATCCTGTTCGATAGTCTTAAGAGAGCTTCTCCAAAACTCAATGTTCTGAACGTCTATATTCATGAGCCTGGTTACGTCAGCTATTTTCATCTTCCCGGTGACACTTAACAGCGCTTCGTAGTCCTTAACAAAAGCACTGCCTTTCTTTTCGTACTCCGCATACAGACCCTTGGCAAACAGTAGACCAAAGGCGTAGGGGAAGTTATAGAAGTTAGCATTGGCAAAGTAGTAATGGGGTTTGCAGGCCCACATATATTTATGCATATACTCATGGTCCAGCCCGTCTCCGTATGCCTCCTTTTGAGCCCACAACATAAGCTCATTCAATTCCTCGGTTGATAGTGAACTGTCCTTTCTTCTTTTGAAAAGCTCACTTTCAAAAAGAAAACGACTATATATATCAACTATTACCTGGGTACTATCGCTCAACTCCATTTCAAGTATTGCGAAGGCTTCATCCTTTGAGGCCGTCTTTATCGTAGTCTTTTTCACAATGGTCTCACAGAAAATAGAGGCTGTTTCTGCCAGAGGCATAGGGTAATCGCTGTTCAAAATGCTCTCCTGCTTTACACATTCGTTATGAAAGCCGTGTCCCAATTCGTGAGCCATTGTTACAATATCACTAAAAGTCTCCCCATAATTAAGCATAACCCTGCTTTGCCCTATGGCATGCAAATCCTCACAAAAAGCACCGCCGATTTTTCCTTCTCTTGGATAAACGTCTATCCATTCGGAATCTATGGCCTTTTTAGTGAAATTTGCCAGGTTGTCACTAAAGGTTCGAAAATTATCTTCGACAATCTTTTTTGCATCCTCATAGTTATACTTTTTATTCGTTTCACCCAGCGGAGCGAATAAGTCAAAGAAGGGAAGGCCGTTTTTACTTCCAATCAACTGTCCCTTGGCCCTGAGATATTTTCTGAAGGACGGAAGACTTTCCTTCATTGCGTCCAACATTGTGTTAAGAGTCTTCTCCTCCATTCTTGAATTGAATAGAGTTTCGTGAAGAGGGGATTTGAAGCCTCTCATTTCTGCAACAGTAATAACTTCACCTTTTATTCCATTTAAGCATGCTGCTAGAGAGTCGGCAATTTTTTTATAGGAAGCAAGCTCTGCGTCATAAGCCTTCTTTCTCAATTCTCTGCTGCCCTCATAGGCCATGTTTCTGATAACAGACAAGGGCAGCAGCTTATGCTCGCCTTCCAGTTCTATATCCACCTTTAAATTTGAGGTAAGCATATCCTTAAGTTTCGACCAGGCATTGGAACCGGTATTTCTCATTTTGGCTATTACAGCTTCTTCCTTACTACTTAGTAGATAGGCACTCTTTTCAATAATCTCGTTAATATATAATTCATGCTCCTTCAGTAATTCTGAGGCTTCTATTTCTGATCTAATATTCCTTATGGTGCCGATCCACCTATAGATTTTCGTATCAGCTTCAGCTATGGAACTAAATTTAACCTGAAGCAATTCGGAATTTCTCAAAGCAGTTTCATTCTTGGTATCAACGCTGTAGGATAATTCTGAAAAAAGATAAAGCTTGCTATTAAGTAATGAAATTCGTTTTCTTATATCAACAAACTCTTCCAGCCTCAGCTGTACATTCTTATTGGTATTAGAGGTTTTATCAACCCATTGAGAATACTCTTTCAATATATTATCCAAGGCCTCTACATCCCTCTTAAAATCCTCTCCATCAAAGGAAGAGTAAAGGTCCTTTAAACTCCACAAATAATCCATGTGCGTTTCCTCCTGATATTTGCTAATATTAAAAGTATACTAGATTTTTCATAAATGATACTACAAAATAATAATATTTGTTAATAATTATAACTGGGTGAATTCAGCCCGGCAACTTCTCAAAAAATTAGGAGGATTGTATGGCCGAAATAAACGATATTGTCAGAAGACAGAAAGAATATTTCCAGAGGGGCGAAACAATGGAAGTCTCTTTTAGAATTAGTGCTCTTAAACGTCTTAAACAAGCAATTAAGGCTAATGAACAGTATATATTTGAGGCATTAAAGCAGGACTTGAACAAGCCGGCCTTTGAATCCTACATGACGGAAATAGGGATTGTTATTGAAGAAATAGATTATATTATTAGAAATATAAAGGGCTGGTGCAGGAAAAAGAGGGTGAGAACGCCGCTGGCACATTTTAAGTCAACATCCTATATTATTTCAGAACCACATGGTGTTGTTCTGATAATATCCCCGTGGAATTACCCCTTTCAGCTTACGATAGCTCCTTTGCTTGGCGCTATAGTAGGAGGGAACTGTGTTATTATTAAGCCCTCAGAGTATTCTGTGCACACAAGCAGACTGGTAGGTAAAATAGTAGGTGAGTGCTTTAACGAAGAGTATGTTGCGGTCATTGAAGGCGATACAGAGGTAAATCAGAGGCTGTTGAAGGAAAAATTTGATTATATATTTTTTACCGGAAGTGTGAATGTAGGGAAAATTATTATGGAGGCAGCATCCAGATATTTGACGCCTGTTACCCTGGAATTAGGGGGGAAGAGTCCCTGTATTGTAGACAGGGAAGTAAATGTTGATATCGCAGCTAAAAGAATAGTCTGGGGAAAATGCCTTAACAGCGGACAAACCTGTGTAGCTCCTGATTACCTGTATGTTCATAGTGCAGTCAAGGATGGTCTGATTCAAGCAATGGAAAAGTATATTAAAGAATTTTATGGTCAGAATCCGAGCAGAAACAGTGAATTTCCGAGGATAATAAACGAGAGACACTTCAACAGACTGAGAGAACTGATGAAAAAGGGTAGAATTCTTGAAGGCGGGGAGGCAAATACCGAAACCCTTCAAATCGCTCCAACCATTATAGATAATATAGAATGGGGGTATCCTGTAATGCAGGAGGAGATTTTTGGTCCTATTATGCCTGTACTTGAATTCAAAGAAATTTCTGAGGTTATATATGAGGTAAACAAGCATCCTAAGCCCCTTGCACTATATCTCTTTACTAATAATAAGCAAGTAGAAGCCCGGGTTTTAAAAAGTATTTCCTTTGGGGGAGGCTGCGTAAATGATACAATTGTGCATCTGGCCTCGCCAAATATGCCATTCGGAGGGGCAGGAGAGAGCGGAATGGGTGGCTATCACGGTAAATGGAGCTTTGAAACCTTCACACGTAAGAAAAGCATACTAAAAAAGTCCACTTTGTTTGATATAAAACTTCGATATGCCCCGTATGGGGATAAGTTAAAGTTGCTTAGAAAGCTTATGTGATTAAAGAAAAGTTTACTTGATAGCTAGAAAACAGAAGAATTAAGCTTCAGGTGCAATTCAATTTTATATATTAGGATAATAGGGGGGAGAACATCCCCCTATTTACTATCTGAATCTTGGTATATCATCCAAATCCTCAACATCGGGATTGTTTGGATCAGCACTCAGATATTCTCCGCCGTTCTTTCCTCTGACGACATTGTAACCCTCCAGGTTACCTTGCTTTGCCATCAAAACTGCATAATTGAAAGAGCAGGTATTACCGTTTTCAAACATAACATCAGTAATCATTCCGTCGTCATTTCTTCTGACTCTGGTAATTCTGGTTCCCAGTCTCATACGGTTTTCTCCCTTCAATTAATTTATTTTTAAAAGAACTGCAATATTAGTTTTACTAATAAATGAGAACATTAAACTAACTAAAATATGGACATGTAAAATATAGTTACGCAGGGTATTTTAACTTATTGAGGTGTTACCAATATTGTAATTGATAGATAATTTGTAAAATGATAAAATGGAGAAAATTTTAAGCTTTATTTTTATTGATGGAGGTATTTAATGCAAATACGCAATATGGTTATAGATGATTATGAGTCAGTATTCAAACTATGGACAAATACTGCGGGTATGGGAATGAGGAGTCTTGATGATACTAGAGATGGTATTGAAAAGTTTCTCAAAAGAAATCCGGCAACTAATTTTGTGGTGATAGAGGACGGAAAAATAGTCGGTGTAACCCTGGGAGGTCATGACGGCAGACGAGGTTACATATACCACACAGCTGTAGATGCAAATTACAGAGGACTCGGAATAGGTAAAGAACTGGTGGAGGCCGCGATATATGCATTTATAGCAGAAGGAATAAACAAGGCTGCATTGGTAGTATTCAACTCAAACAGTGTGGGTAACGGCTTTTGGAGAGCTCTTGGTTGGGAACAAAGAACCGATTTGAATTATTATAACAAAAGCCTGAATAATATAAATTTATAACATCATGAGGCTCGGAAACATTATTAATTTATGATTGTTAAATAGAGAAAGACTATACAAAAAGTATAAGCTAATAAAATATTTGAAAAAAATTATTATAGCATTTAGGGAGGATAAATAATGTCCGAATTACAAGTGAGAGAAATTTATAAGGATGAGCTGGAAGCCCTTCTGAAACTCTATACACAACTGCATAACAATCCCATGCCTGAACTCGATGGTAGAGTCAGAGACATATGGGAGAGTATCCATGAAGACCCGAACCATCATATAATTGTAGGAATTATAAACAATAGAATAGTAACATCATGTGTTTTATTAATAGTGAATAATCTGACTCATGGTCAGAGGCCATACGCATTGGTTGAAAATGTTATTACAGATGCTGAATTCAGGAAGAGAGGATATGCTTTAGAGGTGTTAGACTTTATCAGGGATATGGCACAGAAGCATAACTGCTATAAAATAATGCTGATGACAGGTTCCAAGGAGGAAGCAACACTAAGGTTTTATGAACGTGCAGGCTATAACAGAAATGATAAAACGGCATTTATTCAG
The DNA here is from genome assembly GCA_023431385.1 of Bacillota bacterium. Lineage (GTDB taxonomy): Bacteria > Bacillota > Clostridia > Acetivibrionales > DSM-1351 > Ruminiclostridium. The sequence continues at coordinate 12,165 of JAEYWA010000071.1, forward strand.
TGGTTGAAATGAAATAATAAAAAACTGATGGAGTACATATATTTTTTGGAGTACATATTTATTTAAAAATTAATTGGAACAATTTTCTTTATGCAGAAGTCTAATTTGTTGTAGGCCGACAAATAATATAAAATATTAAGGAGGTTTTAACATGAAGAAAAGAGTTGCAGGAATTTTATTGGCAGGACTTATAATAATGTCAACTTCATTTACATTTGCTCAGTCAAATGTACAGAATGATAGAGCTAAAACGAAATTTATTGATATATCCGATCATTGGTCTGCTAAGGCAGTACAAAGTCTGGTACAGAAGGACGCGATACCTTATGGTCAGGATAAGTTTATTCCAGGGAAGGCTATTGCAAGAGGTGAATTTGCATTAATGCTTCACAGAGCATTGAATATACAGATAAATTATTTAAAAGAACCGGATATTAAGGACTACTTTGACGATGTCCGTCAGAATGACCCATATGCATCTGCTGTGATAGATCTTGTTACTGCCGGGGTTTTTGAGGAAAAGGGCAGTTTTAAGCCTCAGGCCTCAATGTCACGTGAGGAAATGGTACACTATATTATGCGGGCTTTCAAATATATGATGGGTGAAAAATATCCAATGATAAAAATAAGTTCTGTTTCCTTCAAGGACGCAGATAAAATCACACCGGAATACAATGGGGAAGTCGCCATGGCACAGCATTACAAACTAATTACCGGAACAGGAAATAATTTGTTTCAACCAAAAAAATCAACATCCCGTGCAGACGCCGCAGTAGTTATAAATAATCTTGTAAAGCTCCTGGACGAACAGAATCGTCCTGTTATCATTAAGCCTGATGCAACACTTACAAATGATTCAATAGAAATGAAACTCAGTATAACAAATAGCTCAAAAAAAGCAATAATCATCAATCACACATCAGGGCAGAAATTTGATTTTGCACTGTTGGATGCAGACAGAAATATTGTTTACAGCTGGTCAGCCAATAGGGACTTCACAATGGCATTGACTAATACTACTATTGAACCGGGTAAGACACTAGAATTCAGTGACACATTATCAGGGGTTGCCTATACAGACATTAAGGATAAGGTTGTATACTTAAAAGCGTATATTACAGGTAAATCTGATACATTAGAAATTGAAAATAACGGATATGAGATAAAAGTAAAATAGCGATGCTCCGAATCAACTTCTACAACAGTCGCGATACAAAAACTCTACAGATTAAAAGGATTATTGTCTGTGGAGTTTTTGCATTTGTAAAGGTTTGTAAAGATTTGTAAACAAACCAATTGAATTATAGTCAATGTAATAGTAATATTAATATTAATAGGGGACTATTGGTATATTTAGTAGGAGGACTATTTAGTGAATAATAATGAGCAGTCTATAGAAAATAGAAAGTATCCCGGACCTGTGGCATCAGGATTATTCTTCTCTCTAACCGCTATTTTCTTAATATATGGGGCAGACCTTCTACCCTTTGGAAATAATTACCTTAAAAGCGGAATAGGTGAGGTCCTGTTTGTTCTGCTGCCACCTTTGGTTTTTCTTTGGATAGGCAAGTATAACATAAAAGACACATTGAAGCTGAATAAAACAAAGCCTATCAATTACCTTATAATTGTATTCCTTGTGATTTTCGGACTCCCGGTGATTGGCGTTCTGAATGCATTAGCTCTGGGTATTATAAGATTAATATTTGGAAAGAATTTACCTATAGTTCAGATTCATATACCTGATGTACCTGCACTCTTGATTACAATACTCATTGCGGGGGTTTTTGCAGGTGTTTGTGAAGAGGTCTTATTCAGAGGACTGATAAACAAGGGTTATGCAAAGCTGGGAGTTGTAGGCTCAATTGCTCTTTCATCTATATTATTCGGGATATTGCATAGAGATATTCAGAAGGCTGTAAGTACGATGCTTTTAGGTGTACTATTCGGATTTATAGTATATAGAACAAAAAGTATATATGCAGGAATTGTCGCCCACTTTATCAATAATACCGTAGCTGTTTTACTTACTTACGGGTCAGGCAAGATGCTTGAGAGGGTGGATAGCATGGGTGCACAACAAATTGAAAACTTTGATCTGTCGCAAATACCTACGATATCTCTGGTAATTGTTTCTGTTTTTTATGGGGTGCTGTTTCTGGGATGTCTCGTTGGCTTTATCGGATTAACCCATGCATTTCTCAAAACCACACAAGTTAACTTCACAGCCCCATCGAAGTTAACTCAGTTGAGAAACAGCCAGACAGAGAATGAAAACCCTCAGGAGGAACCAGTAAAAGGGAAGAAAGGCTTAAGTGTAGGGGCTGTTCTAAGTCTTCTGCCGGGGGTGATAATTATTCTACTTGTATTTGTAGGACAGATATTTGAGTTAACGAATACAAAGACAGGGTTACTATATACCCTTATAAGGAATTTAGGATTGAATTAATTGCAAATAAATATTAAGGGAGTATTAATCAGGTGTCTGACTGATACTCCCTTGTTTTATGCTTTAACACTTCTGATATCTCTTCCTGACAAAACCAGTCTGTCGAAATGACCCACTATTCTTGAAGTAATACGTTCGGTATAGAGATCAAAAAGTTTTTTGGGCCCGAGATTTGTGGATATTATGGTTTTACATGCAGAGAGACTATTGTTGGCCTGCCGGGTATTGAGGATGTTCAGTAGCTCTGCATATCTGGCATCGCTCAGAGTTTCGGTACCAAGATCATCAATTATTAAAAGTTCTACAGTAAAGATGCTTCGGTATTTATCATTGTTATAGTTCTCTTCCTTAAAGGCCATCATTTTGTGTTCGGTAATTATATCAAACAGAATAGGAGCAGTTAAATAAAGGACAGTTCTTCCCTGGTTTAGTAGCTCCCTTGCTATACAAAGGGATAAAAAGGTCTTTCCAACACCTGTACGACCGCTGAAAAATAAATTTCTACATTCAGCATTGTCTATGCCGGCTATAAATTCCTGACACGTCTTTTTCACATTAATAATGTTCTGCCTTGGAGAAATAGGGATACCATACTTCTCCTGATCAACCTCCTCAGGGTATAAGGCTTCATTAAAGTTTTCAAAGCTTTCACTCCCATTAAGACTGATATTTGAACGAGCAAAAAGGTGATTGATTACTTGCTGCTTGTAACAGGAGCACCTTTGTGATCCGGCAGCATCACTGATATAGCCGCTGTCACAGCATTTTTCACATTGATATTGAGGTTTTAAATAGTCAGGACTAATATTATTAATATTTAGAATATGATTCTTTTCATCTGAAAGAAGCTTCAAACTGTGCTCAAGCTCAGCCAGAATTTCTGAGGAAGAACCGTTTGCAGACAGAATAAGCCGGTTGTATTTGATACCCATAAAGCTTATTTCACTGTCAATTTCCATTAATCTTGGGAATCTGGCGTACAAATCGGCCTTCCGCAGTGCAGCCTGATCGGCGGACGACTTTTGTCTTCTTTCGTATTCTCTTGCTATGATATTATGTATATCTCTATTCACATTAACCTCCGAGGTCTGTTATTGCTTTGAGACGTAATAACGGAAAAGACCGCTTTTTATGATTTATTAGTATTGGTAAAAAAATTATCGTAGTAATCGTCGTTATACTTTCTCTGCTCGAAATTATCTCTCTGAGATTCCTTAGGAGCTTGCTTCTGAGCCTGTTGACCATTTTGGTTATTCTGGTACTGTGCCTTAACACTTGTTTCATAGCCTAATACTTCCTGAGCATTAATAAGACCCAGCTCATGCCATTTGGTAAGTACATTATTCAGGAACTTAAAGTCAGGGTTGGTTTTTCCTACAGTCTTTCGGAGAGCAATTTCTATAACCTCCATGTCATATTTGTAGTCAATAACCCACTTTTCAACAAAATCATTTTCATATTCGGTAAGTGCTCTTCTTAGACGCAATTTTTTTATTATAGTACCCTTAATACCTCTTACCTGAGACATCTCTTCAAAGTACTTCTCAAGGTCGAAAAAGTTTCGGATGCCCCGCCTGTGCCAATTTGAGGCAACCGCTTCAATATAGCTCTTATGGAAGGTATTATTGTCGTGACAATACTTGAAAAGCGTATACATTACGTCTTCATCAAACTTATACATGGTAAACCAGTTATCAATAGTCAGATACCAGTTAGGGGGCATTAGGCCCTGAAAGAATTTTGAATTAATAGCCGAAAGAGTATTATTGCGGCTCTTGTTTTTTTCAAAGTTCTCATTTGCCTGTTCCGGTGTGGATACTGTTTTTAATCGGTATATCCGTTTGGTCTCGGTATCCTTAAGATCTATAAGTTTAATTTTATCCTCTACCCAGCTTATTACTTCAAGATTATCAAGGCTGGTAAGTGCAGCCTTAACTTCGTCGAGAGACAGATTAAGTGTCTTGGCCAGCTCGTCGGTAGTGGCTTTTTTATCATGTTTGCATAGAAACAGCATATAAAGATAAACCTTTATACAGGTACTGTCCATTGAAGGCATATACTGGCTGATAAAAATATCTGACACGGCTGTGTCAGAATATAGAAGCGATTTAGAATCCTCAAAATACATTTATTTACTCCCCAATGTTTTTTATTACGGTACCCTGGTTACTTCAATTGCATCGGAATATAGACCGTTTCACGTTAATAAAAGTAATCATGTAAATATTATAACATATAAAGTTTCAATGATATTTAAATGTTTATCATTTTAGTGAAAATCAGTGCAGTAAAAATATAACAACTAAAGACGTTTTACTTAAACCTCGATTTAATTGAAAAGTTAACTTATATAGATTTAGTACGAATTATCTACAATTGTTATTTTATATATTATGTGTTTAATTTATCTAAGAGAGGGTATAACTATATCATAAAATTAAAAATTTACTGGAGGTATACATGCTTAGCGAAAGAATAAATAAATTGATAAATGAACAAATTCAAAAAGAATTTTATTCGGCTTATTTATATTTAGGAATGGAAGCATACTTTTCAAACTTAAATCTTGACGGCTTTGCCAACTTTTTCAGGATTCAGGTACAGGAAGAGCGTGATCATGCAATGAAATTCTTTGATTATATAAATCAAAAAGGAGGAAGTGTTGAGCTTTTGCAGATAAATGCACCTGAAGTAAAATTTGAATCTGCAGAGGAAATTTTTGCCATGACTCTCAGTCACGAGCAGTTTGTAACCCAATCTATATATAACATAGTCAATGCAGCAATGGATGAAAAGGATCATGCTACAAATACCTTCCTGCAGTGGTTTGTTACAGAACAGGTAGAAGAGGAAGCAACCATGGAGAAGTATTTGAGAAAGCTTCAGCTAATTAAGAATGACCCGAACGGACTGTTTATGCTGGATGCTGAGATGGCACAGAGAGTCTATACTCCACCTGCGGCAGAAACTGTTTAAGGATATTTGAAGAAATTAAACAATCGTCTTCCTTCGAACCACATTCCAAGCAGCCCTGATGACTGGCGATTGATTTTTAAATTATTCGCAACGACATTCAGGTTTTACGGTTGTTAATATATAGGAGTCATATATCAACAATCGCCAGTCATTAAGGCTGTAGGAACTGTGGTTTTTACTTGAATAAATAACAAGCCCCCTGAGCAATAATCAGGGGGCTTGTATTATTTAATTGCTACATTGCACTCTGTTTTCACAGATAAGGCATGGATTTATTAATTACTTAAAGGATGCCCAGTTAAATAATACGAATCCAAGTCTTGTGTTAACTACACCCTGCAAGTCTTTTGAAACTACAACAGGTTCGGTATAGAAGTATATAGGAGCTATACCGGCATCATCCATGAGCAGTTTTTCAGCATCATGGAATAATTGTATACGTTTTGCTGTGTCAGTTTCTTTTCTAGCTGCTGAAATAAGCTCATCGTATTTTGGATTACTATAATTAGCATGGTTTTGACCGTTTTCAGATGTAAATATATCCATAAAGGTCGATGGATCCATATAGTCACCAATCCAACCATTTCTGTTAATATTATAAACACTATCTTTTCTTGACTGCTGGAATACGTTCCATTCCTGTGCAAGTATTTCAACTTCAACACCGAGATTTTCTTTCCACATCTGCTGTAAAGCTTCAGCAACAGGTTCATGTCCTGATCCTGAATTCAAGCCATAAGTTACTTTTGGGAACCCTTTTCCGTCAGGGTAGCCTGCTTCGGCAAGAAGCTTTTTAGCTTCAGCAACATTCTTTTCGTAATCTTCTGCTTTCGTTGAGACGTATTCTCCGGCAGTAGTTCTGAAATCAGGTTCTGGTTTTACATCGGCAATACCATATGGTACGAAGCCTGATGCTGGTGTTTCTCCGCCTTTTTTAACCTTTTCAACAATGTAGTTACGGTCTATAGCTAATACAAAAGCTTTTCTTACTTTAGGATTATCAAAAGGAGCTTTATCATTTACAAGGTCAAGATAGTAAGTTCCAAGTAATGGCAATATCTTCAGATTACCTGCTTCATTTTCTGCAGCAAGTTCGTCTGCAGGAATATTCTTTGCATATGCTACCTGACCGTTTTTGAATGCACTTAAAATAGCATTCTGATCATTCATCAGGTACCATTCGATTTTTGGAGCAACTATTGAATCTTTACCCCAGTATGTTTCGCTTTTTTCAAAAGTAATTTTTGAATCATGCTCCCAGCTGGTAAGCTTGTAAGGTCCATTACCTATATAAGTTGAAGGGTCAAGAGCCCACTTTTCCGGATTGGCGGATACGACATCTTCTCTCTGAGGGACAAGAGCAGGGAATGCAACTATTTCAGTAAAGAATGGGCATGCATTCTCAAGTGTTACTTCAAGAGTTTTGTCATCAATTGCTTTTACTCCGAGAGTACTTACATCAGCTTCACCTGCATTAATTTTTTCGCCGTTCTTTACAAAGTAAATGTAGTAGGCGTAATCGGCAGCTGTTTCCTTGCTGACAGTTCTTTTCCAAGCATATACGAAATCATTTGCTGTTACATCTTTACCATCTGACCATTTTGCATCCTTTCGGAGATGGAATGTCCAAACGAGACCGTCTGTACTGATATCCCATTTTTCAGCAACTCCGGGAACAATAGTTCCGTCCTTGCCTATTGTAGTCAAACCCTCAAATGCATGTAATACATAGTTTCCACCGTCAAGTGAATTATTAAGAGACGGGTCAATAGTTTTTGGCTCAGAAGCTATAGTTGCGGTTATAGCTTTTCCTGAACTTGCAGTACTTCCGCAACCCGCAAATACTGTTACGACAACAGCTAGAGCAAGTATTAGCGCTAATATTTTTTTCATTATTTATACCCCCTATTATTATAAAAATAAATTGATTCTTTATTAAATCCATAATACAAAAGTGATATTTTCTAGAATAAAATTTATCTTTATATCAATGTCGACCTCACTGATTAAAGAACTGATATCTCTTGTTATATGGAAACATTAAACTATTTAAGTTTTCCCGCAAAATGACACGCTACATAGTGACCATTTCCATGGTCTTTGAACTCAGGAACCTCCTTTGCGCAGATATCCTTTGCATAAGGGCATCTGGTCCTGAATTTACAACCTGAAGGAGGATTTACAGGTGATGGTATTTCACCCTTTAGGATAATCCTGTTTCGTTTCTTGGCAGCTTCAGGGTCTGGCTCGGGTATTGCGGTAAGGAGTGCTTGTGTATAGGGATGTAGAGGATTTTTATACAATTCCTCTGATTCAACAAGTTCAACAATATGTCCCAAATACATTACTCCGACTCTGTCACAGGTATGTCTGACTACTCCAAGATCATGGGAGATAAATAAGTAGGTCAGATCAAGTCTTTCCTGCATTTCCTCAAGTGTATTAATAATCTGTGCTCTGATTGATACATCAAGTGCAGATACAGGTTCATCGCATACTATAAATTCCGGTTCCACGGCTATAGCTCTTGCTATGCCAATTCTTTGACGCTGTCCCCCTGAAAATTCATGAGGGTAGCGAGAAGAATGTTCAGTGTTCAAGCCTACAAGCTTTAATAGCTCTCTGATTTTTTCTGCTCTCTCCTTTTTTGAGGAGGTGAGTTTATGAATGTCTAGTGGTTCACCAACAATATCTGAAACAGTCATACGAGGGTCAAGAGATGCGTATGGGTCCTGAAAAATATACTGCATTTTCTTTCTGTAAGGCAGAAGCTTTTTCTTCTGCAATTTTGTTATATCAACACCCAAAAATTTTATTTGTCCATCGGTAGGTTCATAAATTCTCAGTATGGAACGACCTAAAGTTGTCTTTCCTGAGCCAGATTCACCAACCAAACCAAGTGTTTCGCCTTTATATATGTTAAAGGTCACGCCATCAACAGCTTTAACAAAAGCTTTTTCACCCAAATTATTTCTTATGTTGAAATATTGTTTGAGGCCATTCACTTCTATTAAAACCTTTTTATTTTTTACTGACTTGTCAGTAACTGAAGCTTTGGATTCTTCTTTATCCATTATTTTTCACCTCAATATTCTTATTGACTCTGCTGTCATAAAGCCAGCAGGTGGTGCTATGGCCGTCCTTTTCAACATGCTCAGGAGGCATATGATTGATACAGACCTTCAAGCAGTTTTCACATCTTGGAGCAAAGGAGCAGCCCTGGGGAAGGTTCAGGAGATCAATTGGATTTCCCTGAATGGGAATAAGCTTTTCACCTTTCTTATTAAGGTCAGGCAGTGAACGTATCAGACCTTTCGTATACGGGTGACGAGGATTGTTAAAAATACTGTAAACCGAACCCTGCTCAACAATTCGGCCTCCATACATAACTATTACATCATCAGCCATATCTGCTACGATACCAAGGTCGTGAGTAATGAGGACAATAGCCATTCCTGTCTTTTTCTGAATATCCTTTAAAAGCTCAAGTATCTGTGCCTGAATTGTTACATCCAGTGCGGTGGTGGGTTCGTCTGCGATAAGGAGCTTGGGCGAACCGGCAAGAGCCATGGCAATCATTGCTCTCTGACGCATACCGCCGGAAAATTCGTGAGGATACTGAGACAATCGCTTTTCAGGCTCATTAATACCAACCAGTGACAGGAGCTCTATTGATTTCTTTTTTACTTCTTCTTTCGGAAGCTTTCCATATTTATGATAAAGAGACTCTGCAATCTGATTACCTATAGTAAAAACGGGATTTAGGCAAGTCATGGGGTCCTGAAATATCATTGCAACCTCATTACCTGCAAAATTCAGCCTTTCGGCTTTGGTCATCGAAGAAACATCTTTCCCGTCAAAGATAATACTTCCCCCGACGATTTTTCCGGGCTTATCTATAAGCCCCATTATGGAGTAGGAGGAAACGCTTTTTCCTGAGCCGGATTCTCCTACGATACCAAGAACCTTACCGGGGGCAAGGGAATAACTTATACCGTTTACGGCTTTTACCTCACCGGCCGGTGTGAAGAAGGAAACCTTCAAATCATTTATTTTGAGTAATTCTTTGCTCATATTATCTCCCATCTACGCGCATGGCGCGTATACTAATAGTTATGAAAAGACATGTAGTGGCTTTCCGCTGCGTGAAAGTCACGATGACTTGCCACATGCATTTTTCACGCTAACCTCCATGAGCCATACGATATTTTCACATACGATGTTATGATACGTTATGGAGTTGAGCCGCAAAGTGGCTGTAATAATAAATAAACTTTCTCTATCCAACCTTCTTTATTCAGCTATGTTCTATTTCTTCATTCGAGGATCAAGAGCATCTCTGAGTCCGTCTCCAAAAAGATTCAAGGAAAGTATGATGATACTGATAGTTGCAGCTGGGAAAACCAGCATGTAAGGGTAGGAATAAATTCCCTTAAGTGCCATCTGAGACAAAGACCCCAGTGAAGCCATAGGGATAGAAACTCCAAGACCTATAAAGCTCAAAAAGGATTCAACAAATATAGCCTCAGGTATTTTAAGCGTTGCAACAACGATAATCTGACCGATACAGTTTGGTATAA
>JAEYWA010000084.1 GCA_023431385.1 Bacillota bacterium
AATTCATAGAAAGTAATCTGCTTGAGCCTTTAAATCTGGATGACATCTCTGAAAATGTTAATGTTTCAAAGTTCCACCTTCTAAGGATCTGGAAGGGTGCTACCTCCACAGGTTTGATGGAATATGTTCGTAGGAGAAGAATAGCCGAGTCCCTTAGTGACCTGATTCATGAGCGGAACAGTATAGAATTTATATCCTCTAAATACTCCTTTGGCAGTGAACGTACCTATAACAGAGTCTTCAAGGAGGAGTTCAGCATTACTCCGGCAAAATGGAGGAGAACACCCCGTCCGCTTGAGATACTTGACAGGTTTAATGCAGACTTTATGAATTGTGCCGGAGAAGGGCTTGTCTTCTTACGATCAATAAAAGTACTGCCGGCCTTTTCGCTAGCCGGACTTGAATATAAAGTCGGCATTGAAGATAACTTAGCAAATCAGACTTCCAGCAAGCTTGGAGTTGATTTCTTCTACAATCATAGACTCCGGGTATTCAACCCTGTGGACAAAGATGTATATATCGGTTTGACAACATGCCCTTCTACAGATGAAAAATATACATTTTATCAGCCCTCTGTCCAGATTGATCTGAACAGTATAGTCCCTCCTGACATGACGGTAAAGAGTATTCTTCCTCATAAATATGGTGTTTTTACATATATGGGACCTCACAGGCCTGAAGAAATATCCTCAAAAACCTTATCAGGAATATGGGAGTATATTTTTCAGACCTGGATGCCTAATGTTGACTTCAATCTTAAGCAACAGTTCAGTTTTGAGCGAATAAACTATGCAAGGTGTAATAAACAATACAGTGAGTGCGACTTGTATTACCCCATATCTTATCTGTAAATACCCTGCCGGTCTTGACTTATTACCGCTAAGTTATTGCTACAGTTATTGCTAAAAATTACAGGAATTCCATTCTATGGTGCGTTTAAGTCCTTCACTCATAGGCTTAAAATTATCGAGTCCGAACTCCGAGCAAACTCTGGAAATATCCAGCTGCACTTGTTGTGGAGAAATCTTAACCTTTTCAGCAGCTACCTGCCCGGAGTTCTCCTGTGCAGAAAGCTTGCTCCCGGTGATTGCACAAATCTCCTCTGCAAGCTTTCTTATGGTGATGTTTTCCTTCCCACCCACATTATAAACCAGCTCAGTGCCGTACAGCATTATGTTCAGCAGCATTAACGCACAATCCGAAATGTAGCAGAAGGTTCTTACCTTACTGCCGTTGTCCAGCATAACTATTTCTTTATTACTTAAAGCCTGCCTGATAAATTGTGCCAAAACACGTTCATCACCAGCACTGACTCCAGGACCGTACGTCATGGATATCCGTGCTATTTTGGCATTGACATTTTCATAATTTTTATATGCAAAGCAAAGGGTCTCACCCATTCTCTTTGCTTCAGAGTATATGGCCCGGATATTTACCGGCGAGCATAGCCCCGGAAATTCCTCAAGGGTTGGAATGTTCCCGGCATCAGGCTCTCCATATACTTCTGAAGAACTCATAAACAAAAAGCATGCCTTATCTGCTTTGGCTTTTTGAAGCAACCTTTCAGTAACAACTGTGTTAAGATGCATAGTGTCAAGGTAGTTTCTCAGGAATTTGCCCGGTTGGGCATAGGTTGCTCCATGAATAATAAAATCTGCCTTCTGCAGCTTGTCAAGGGAATCGGGCAGGTTCATATCCGTTGAGAGGAAGATGTACCCGTTACTAAATATCTCCCGTAAGGCTTGATTGGGAGAGCTTCTACTAACGGCCTCAATATTGATTTCAGTGCCCTTTTCCAGGTTTGACAGATGAAGCATGTATATGAGGTAAGTTCCTATAAGACCGTTTGCACCTGTGATGAGCACGGTCTTCCCCTTAAGAGGTGATAAATCCATTCGTCCGAGATACTCCCTGCAATCCTGTTCAATTATTTTGTCCAATGTACTTGCCCCCTTACTGCCTATTTGTGGCATCTGATTGTGAGTGAATAATGAAGCTGACAACTAACTCCTGACCTCTGCCTCCTGGCTACCTCATCAGCTCTATGACTGCATTGCAAATAGTATTTGCATCCGGATAATACGCTTTCTCCAGTACGTCGCTTGTCGGTGTCGGTGTATCGGGACAGCATACTCTGACTACCGGCTTTTTCAAATAGCCAAGAGCTTTCTCAGAAACAATAGCCGCTATCTCCGAGGCTGCACCTCCTGTCTTTGCTCCTGTATCTGTAATAATAAGCCTACCGGTTTTAGAAAGTGACTCAAAGATGATATCTTCATCAATAGGCTTTATTGTTCTCAGGTCTATTACCTCAACGGAAATATTCTCCGCCTCCAACTTCTGAGCAGCCTTTAAGGCTTCAATAACCATATATGATATTGCAACGATGGTTACGTCACTGCCCTTTTTTCTTACAGCCCCTTTCCCGAAGGGAATGGAATACAATGTGTCGGGAACCTTACCCATCGTTTTATACAGCCACCGGTGTTCAACAAATAAAACCGGATTATTATCTATAATGCTTGAAACCATTAAGCCTTTTGCATCATATGGAGTTGCCGGCACAGCTATTTTTAGACCCGGCACGTTCATAAGCATACCCTGAATACACTGGGAATGCTGTGCTCCCGAACCCCATCCTCTGGCACTGATAGTTCGTACCACCATTGGAACGCTTACTTTTCCTCCCGTCATATAGCTCCATTTGGAAGCATGATTAACCAATTGATCAAAAGACAGCAGTAAAAAGTCCATCCGGGCGTGAACAAGTATGGGCCTCAAACCGGCCATTGCAGCGCCGGCAGCTATACCGGTAAGTGAGTTTTCGGCTATTGGTGTGTCGAATACCCGTTCCTTGCCGTACTTTTCATGTAAATCTTTTGTGGTACCGAAAACTCCGGCAACGTCATCAATACCCTCTCCCATTATTAAAACCCGGGGATCTCTAGCCATTGATTGGTCCAACGCTTCGTATATGGCATCCTTATATGATATAGTCCTACCGGACTGCGTCTCATCATCAATAATGAATTTATCCTGCTTTTCAACTTCTATTGTAGTCCAGGGCATTTTTCTACCTCCTGCTTCTCGTAATATATAACCCTTGTGCAAAACATAAAATAAGTTGGGCTATTCACACATACACATACTCTGTAAGCTCTTCCGGCTCAGGTTTAGGAGAGTTTACTGCAAATTTAAAAGCCTCTTCCACCAAGCTGTCAATCTCACTGCTTATGGTATTCTCAATTGTTTTTGTCAGGAGCCCTGTATCATAAAGGTAATTTACGTACCATTTGATAGGGCATTTTGCAAGCCAGTAATCATATTCCTTCTGGGTTCTTTGCCCCTCTCCCACATCATTGACGGTTCCGATATGACCTTTCCACCTGTAAGTTATACATTCTAAAAAGGTTGGTCCTTCCCCGCTTCTGCACCTCTCTACTGCATTATCAGCATACTCTGAAACTTTGACCACGTCATTTCCGTCTATTTGGAAGCTGGGAATATCATAATTGTCAGCCCACCTGTAAATGTTATCCTTTGGATGGCGCGCCCTATGGTGGGAGTTTATTGCGTAAGCATTGTTTTCACAAATATAAATAACGGGCAGCTTTTTCAGAGCTGCAAAGTTCAAGCTTTCATGAAATGTACCCTCATCAACTGCACCGTCCCCAAAGAACACTACGCTCACCTTTCCATCCCCTGATAGCTTTGAAGCGAGTGCAGTACCTGTTCCCAAAGGGATATTACCGCCGACAATAGCTGTTGAGCCGAGTATTCCCACCTCTGGAGCCAGTAGATGCATTGAGCCGCCTCTCCCGTAGGAACAACCTGTTTTTCTCAGATATAATTCGGCAACCATTTTTTTGATATCTCCACCCTTGGCAATATATTGTGCGTGGCTTCTATGGGTTCCGAAAACATAATCCTCCTTCTTAAGGTTAATACATACTCCGGCCGAAACTGCCTCCTGTCCAATGGACAAGTGTATTGGTGTTTTCATTTCATCGTTTTTATACTCATCAGCAATTTTAAGCTCCAACTTTCTAATAATGAGCATTGTTCTATATAAATCAATCAGTCTACCTTTATCCAACATCAAAACCCTCCAAATCTAATACAAAAGCTTTATCTTACTGCTGTTCCAATTCTTTAGCTCAGTTATGGCCTGAGATACATTAGAATAACCGTTACCGATAAAGTAGTCACACCGGGCTGCCAGCCAGGTATCTTTTATTATCTCCAAACCTTTTCGGGCCTTATCTTCATACTCCTGAAAATGCGAACCAGTACCGGTCTGAAGTACTCTATTACATTCAATACTTATAACAATATCCGGATATAAAGTTTTATACTGCTCCAAAATGTCGCTGCAGTCGGTCATCAGGAATAACCTTGCATCAGGGCATTTTTTCATTATTTTATCAATCTCAGCCGGATATCTCCTGTTAATTTCCTGAAGGTAATTTACCTCTACAACCTTATCACTACCACGGATATGAACCGCAATTAAAGGATATTCTCTCATATTTGAGTTATAGAACTCATCAATCTCGTCAGCTGCCAGAGGTTGAAGACGTATATATTTTTTCAGCATTTCACTGTATAAATATCTGGAAATGAACCCGTACATGGGGTGTTTTTCAATCCAATACATCATATTCTCATGCTCAATCAAGTTTTTTTCAACAATTACATCTGCATTACAGTTAATCAGCTCATCAAGTGAACATTCGATATCCAATTCAGGACTATCTTCTCTTAGATTGTCACTTTTCCACACTTCAGGATAGTAAGTTAATCCAGGCTTCTCCAAGTCCTCAATGCTGTATTGTGATACCGGCTGAAAAAACTGACTAAAGGCTTCCGATTGCTCGTCAATACTGTATAAACAATTTTTTCCCCAATATACAATGGGCGTTCTACTCGTTATCTCGGCAAAATACAATTGTGTTAAAACATGATGCATATCATACCAAAAGCCATTCCCTGTTGATTTAATCAATAAAAACTTAACCGAATACATTATTTAACCTCCCAAGCCAGCAAAGTGGCTTTGACATTATGGTGGCTTTGACACCACAGCGGCTATGACACTGATCCATTATAAAAGGTCCTCATAGCCTTTTTGCTTCAGCAACTCTACCAGCCCTTTGACCTCCTGTGCCCTGTCACGGGGACATACGATAATTGCGTCTTTGGTGTTCACAACAATAAGGTTATCAATACCTATTGTTGTAATAAGAGCATCGTCGCTCAAGATAACTGAATTGCTGGTATTTATCCCAACATGCTTCCCATTGGTTACATTTCCTTTTTCATCTGGGGTACAGGTTCTTGCCAGAGCATCAATGCTGCCTATGTCATCCCAGTCAAAAAGACCTTTTATTACATAAATGCAATTGAGTTTTTCCAGAACACCGCTGTCGAAGGATACATTTGGTATTTTATTATATGCTTCCTCAAGGTATCTGTTACTGGTTGCAAGTTTTGGTTCCATTACTGCCCTTCCTATATTAACTTCGTGTTCCGGCAGAAACCTCCTCACACTTTCTATTATCGAATCCAATCTTCCTACCAGAATTCCTCCATTCCAAAGAAACTCCCCGGATTCAAAAAACCTTTTAGCTGTATCAATATCAGGTTTTTCTATAAAATTCTGGACTATGAGAAGCCTTTCATGATCTCCCTTATCCTTGTCAACCTGGATATAACCATAACCTGTTGCCGGGTAGGTAGGAGTAATACCTACAACTACTAGGGATTTTGTATCTTCTGCAGCATCATAAGCCATCTCTATTGCTTCCTTGTATTCCTTCCTGTTATTTACATATCCATCTGCCGGGACAAAGCAGACTACTCCTTCACCGAACCTCTTTTTTAAGGTCATCGCGGCATATTCAATGCAAGCTGCGGTGTTTCTCTTTTTAGGTTCGAGTATAATGTTTTCTGAGGGAATTAATTTTTTAACTGTAGCGTAAGTTATACTTTTTAGACGTTTATCTGTTACAATAAAACAATGATCAGAAGAAACTGTTTCACAAAGCCGCTCAAGGGATTGTACCAGCATACAACTACCATCACCTGCCTGTATAAATTGTTTCGGCCTTGTCTCTCTTGATATGGGCCATAATCTTGTTCCTGATCCTCCTGCCATTATTACTGCGAATCTTTCCATTTACATCATTCTCCAAAATTTTAATATTTAGCTTATTCTATTTTATGTAAGGTTCTACCCAGTGGTTCATATAATTTAAGCACTTATGTAAACCTTTTCCTCATGTTTTAAGATCAAAAGATACACCCTTGTTGAGTAATAGGTAAATGCTTGGTAAAATATTCTTATTGATTCCAGGAATCATTTATAGGAGGTTAATATTGATTGAATTGATTGATAAAACAGTTATATTTTTATCTTGTCTGGTAGTATATTTGTTTAATACCGGCAGTGGTTATAATGTTGTTCCGATAATTGTAAGTATTACCCTTTCGTCTCTTAACAGCTATTTTGATAGAAGAATTTTAAAAATTTTATTTGTTATAGGATACATTTTTTTATGCCAGTTTTACCCGGTATTTCTTATGTTCATACCTTTGATATGCTACGACATATTTGTTGAAAAGGAGCAGCTGCTTGCCCTTTTTATACTGATTCCCTGCCTGACCCATATGAATTTCTCGTCCTATAAAAATATGTCTGTGGTTTTTATTCTCATCGCAGTATCCTATCTACTTAAGTACCGTACTAATTGTCTGAACAATATCAGAAAAGAATATATGCTGCTGAGGGATACCACGAAGGAGCGTTCTATTCTTATGGAGAAGAAGAACAGTGAACTAATGGAAAAACAGGATTATGAAATTAATATGGCTACTCTTAACGAAAGAAACAGAATAGCAATGGAAATACACGACAATGTAGGGCACCTGCTTTCAAGATGTCTGCTCCAACTGGGAGCGTTAATGGCAATTAATAAGGAAGAAGCTTTCAAGGAAAGCCTTTCCTCAATAAAAAACACACTTTCACAAGCAATGGATAGTATCAGGAGTAGTGTGCACAACCTTCATGAGGAGTCTATTGATCTTAAGTCTCAAATAGCCTCACTCGTAAAGAACTTTAACTTTTGTCCCATCTCATTGGATTATGATATTACAGAAAATGTTGAAAAAGGGTTGAAATATTGCTTTATATCTATTGTGAATGAAGCACTGTCCAATATTATAAAGCATTCAAATGCCACTGAGGTTAGCGTTACCCTCAGAGAGCATCCTGCTCTTTATCAGCTGATTATTCAGGATAATGGAAAAGTGAAAGAATATAGTATGGACGACGGTATCGGCTTGAACAATATAACCGAGAGAGTCAGGAAGTTAAGCGGTAATATACATATTAATGCAGAAAATGGCTTTAAAATATTTATTTCAGTACCTAAAGGGAAGGAAAAGGGAATTTAAAATGAATGTACTCGTAGTTGACGATGATAAACTTGTTTGCGTTTCACTAAAAACCATTTTAGAAGCTGATCCCGAAATTAGTGTTACCGGTATCGGAAATAACGGACAGCAGGCTATAGAACTATATCACCAGCTTCAGCCCGACATTCTGCTTATGGACATAAGAATGGAAATAATGACTGGATTGGAGGCCGGAGAAGTACTGTTAAAACAATACCCAAATGCCCGTATTCTGTATCTTACGACCTTTTCTGATGATTCATATATTATAACTGCTCTCAAAATTGGCGCTAAAGGCTATCTACTTAAACAAAATTTTGAAAGTATTGTTCCTGCGCTAAAGGCTGTATTTATGGGGCAAAGTGTATTCGG
Source organism: Bacillota bacterium (assembly GCA_023431385.1). GTDB lineage: Bacteria > Bacillota > Clostridia > Acetivibrionales > DSM-1351 > Ruminiclostridium. The sequence continues at coordinate 7,828 of JAEYWA010000084.1, forward strand.
TAGCGAAGTAACAACAAAGCTTCCAAGTCTAATTCATGGAAGCAGTACACCATCCTTTCCAAAATTTGACCTTACAGAAAAAGAGGTAGAACTTCTGATACATATTTCAGAAGGCCTTAGTAACAAGGAGATTTCAGAAGTAATGTATTTAAGTGAAGGGACTATCAGAAACTATATTAGCATACTTTTAGATAAGCTTCAGCTTAGAGACAGGACACAGCTGGCAGTCTTTTACTACAAGAACAGGTAAACATAATATAAGTTTTACTGTACATATGAATAACCAAGTTTGGCCCAAGGGCATACTAACAAGGAAAAATTGGTTTCTTTGGTTCAGTAACATCAATTATTAAGAAGTTACCAATTACTATGCGTAAAAAGGAAATGGGCTATGCATTTGAATTACATTTTACTGTCCTTTATGAATTCTGCTTTAACTATTTCCGGTCAGATATTATGGAAGCTTGGGCTCATGAAACCCTCAGGCTATAGTTTTAAGCTCTTTTATAATCCGCTGATACTATCAGGTGTTGTGGTTTATGGCATGTCAACTGTCCTATGGCTTTTTATACTTTCAAAGGTACCCTTTTCAGTTGCATACCCACTGAACAGTTTTGCTTATGTATTGAGTGTATTTGTTGGCTTTTTTATCTTTAAGGAGTCGCTTTCAATGCAAAAGCTTATAGGTATTCTTCTTATTATTGGAGGAGTAGTTTTTATTGCAAAAGCATAAGCTTTCAAGCTTGAAAAATGTTTTAAGATGTGGTACTCTGTAGTATGTTGGTGCTAATACTCGCATCAGCACACGTTTAATATTAACAGGTTATGAAGCGGAATAGTAAAGGTTTTTGTACCTAGGGAATGTATTCCCGACAGAGAGCTGTACGTTAGGTGGAAGTACAGCAGGTGACATACTTTGAACTCGCCGTGGAGCTGCTGCTAAAAACAGCCGTCTTCCTACGTTACAGGATATCAAGTGAGCTTTAAACACCTTTGAAGCTAACAAGAGTGGTACCGCGGATTAGCCCGTCTCTTTTATTAGAGGCGGGTTTTATAAATTTTATTACAAATAAACACTATTAAATTAAGCTACAATTTTTTTAAAGGAGTTGATTAAATGCCATACTCAGCAGATATAGATAGAAAGTGGCAGAAGAAGTGGGCGTATACGGATATTTACAAGTTTAATCCTGAAAACATTGACAAGAAGCTTTACTGCCTTGAGATGTTTTCATACCCCTCGGGTGCCAATTTGCATGTCGGACATTGGTATAACTATGGTCTGACTGATTCCTGGGCCAGGATGAAGAGAATGCAGGGTTATGAAGTATTCCATCCAATGGGCTTTGATGCTTTCGGCCTTCCCGCTGAAAACTATGCTATCAAGACTGGTATTCATCCACAGGATTCTACACTTAAGAATATTGAAACCATGGAAGGCCAGCTCAAGGAAATGGGCGCTACCTTTGACTGGAATTATGAAATAAAGACCTGTATGCCTGACTATTACAAGTGGACTCAATGGCTGTTCCTGCAGCTTTACAAATCCGGTCTGGCTTACAGAAAAAATGCGCCCGTTAACTGGTGCCCAAAATGTAACACCGTTCTGGCAAATGAACAGGTTGTTGATGGCGCCTGCGAAAGATGCGATACCGAAGTAACCAAACGCGACCTGACACAGTGGTTCTTTAAGATCACAGCTTATGCCCAGGAGCTTTTAGACAAGCTTGACACAATTGACTGGCCGGAGAAAACTAAAAAGATTCAGACCAACTGGATTGGACGTTCAGAGGGGGCCGAAATTTCCTTCAAGGTGGCTGGCAAGGATATAGAGTTCAATGTATTTACCACAAGAGCAGATACTCTCTACGGAGTAACCTATGTTGTGCTGGCACCGGAAAATCCCATAGTTGAAAAGATCACTACCGCTGACAACAGAGCATCAGTAGAAAACTATATCAAGGAAACAAAGAAGCAGACTGAAATCGAGAGACTTTCAACTGTTAAGGAAAAGACAGGTGTGTTTACAGGCACCTATGCTGTTCATCCCATAACAGGTGAACAGGTGCCAATATGGATTGCCGATTATGTACTTGCAAGCTACGGTACAGGGTGTGTTATGGCAGTGCCTTCACATGATGAACGTGACTTCGAATTTGCTAAAAAGTATAGCCTCCCGATAAAAAGAGTTATTAAGAGTGCTGACGGAGCTGCAGATGATCTTCCATATTGTGAATACGGTGTTCTGGTTAACAGTGCCGAATTTGACGGCATGTCCTCGGCAGATGGAAAGCTTGGAATTGTTAAAAAGCTGGAATCTGATAATAAAGGCAGCCTGAAAATTAATTACAGATTAAGAGACTGGCTGGTTTCCAGGCAGAGATACTGGGGTTCACCAATCCCTGTAGTTTATTGTGATCACTGTGGAGAGGTTGCAGTACCTGAAAAGGACCTCCCGGTATTACTCCCTTACAATGTTGAGTTTGCCCCTGACGGAGAATCTCCTCTTAAGAAGAGTGAAGAGTTTATGAATACCACCTGTCCCAAGTGCGGAGGTCCTGCAAAAAGAGACCCCGACACACTGGACACCTTCGTTTGCTCCTCCTTCTACTATTTAAGATATGCAGACAATAAGAACGAGGAAACGGCCTTTGATACTGAATGGATAAACAAACTCCTTCCAGTTGACAAATATGTTGGCGGTGCAGAGCATGCAGCAATGCACTTGCTTTATGCAAGATTTATAACAAAAGCCCTTCGTGATCTGGGTTATTTGAACTTTGATGAGCCATTCCTTTCACTTGTTCATCAGGGAACAATCCTCGGTCCTGACGGAAATAGAATGAGTAAGTCAAAGGGCAATACCATTTCACCTGACGACTACGTTAGAAAGTATGGTTCGGATATATTCAGGATGTACCTTGGCTTCGGCTTTAACTATGTTGATGGAGGCCCCTGGAGTGATGATGGTATAAAAGCAATATCGCGCTTTACTGCCAGAATTGAGCGTCTTATTGAGAGTCTGGCAGAACAAAAGTCCAATCAAGCTCGCGCAGATCTTGACAAGGATGATAAGGAACTGAACTTTGTACGTCACAATGCAATAAAGGGCGCAACACAGGATACTGAACGCTTCCAATTCAATACTGCAATTTCACGCTGTATGGAGCTGGTAAATGCTCTGTATAAATATGATGCTGAGGTTAAAACTAAAAATATTAAGCTGTTTGAAGAAACAATCACTGATTTGATAAAGCTTGTTTCACCCTTTGCTCCTCACTTTGCAGAGGAAATGTGGGAACAGCTTGGTTATGAATATTCAATCTTCAACCAGAAATGGCCTGAGTTTGATGAAAAGGCACTTGTAAAAGACACCATAGAAGTGGCTGTTCAGATAAACGGTACTGTTAGGGGCAAGATAGAAATCTCCGCCAATGCCGATAACAGTGAAGCCGAAGCAGTAGCCCTTGCTGATGAAAAAATCAAGCAGTTCCTTGAGGGCAAACAGGTTATGAAGGTAATTGTCGTTAAAGGAAGACTGGTTAACATTGTCGCAAAATAACAGCTGTAAAGCTTTTAAAAGAAAATAACAGAAAAGCAGTAAAAACAGTTCAACATTAAAGCACGATAGAGGAGCTAGGGGGATTAACCTTTAGCTCCTTTAAATTCCTAAAATATTTCGGAAAGGTATGGGAGAAGTCGTATAATGAAATATCTGTGTTGTTGTATATCCTCTTTCAAAAGCTATTTATTAATGATATAATTTATTATTATAATACATATATACTATATAAGGAGCACTTATATGGATATTAATCTGGAGTTATATAAAGTTTTTTATCATGTGGTTCAAACCGGAAGTATTTCAAAAGCGTCTCAGGAGCTTTTTATTTCACAGCCTGCGGTTAGTCAGTCTGTCAAGCAGCTTGAAGCAAAGCTTGGCGGGAAGCTGTTTTACAGAACTCCCAAAGGGATAACTCTTACTCCTGAAGGGCAGGTTTTATATAAGTATATTGAGCAGGGCTACAACATGATAATGCTTGCCGAATCCAAATTTTCCGAAACAATTAATTTGGAAGCAGGAGTTATAAGAATAGGTGCCAGCGATATGACTCTTAAGTACTTCCTCCTGCCCCATCTTGAAGAGTTTCATAAGCAACACCCTAAAGTGCGTATTAAGGTAACAAATGGTACAACCCCCGAAACCATAGATTCCTTGAAAAGAGGCTTGATTGATTTTGGTGTAGCAAGCCTTCCATTTACAACAGACAGTTCTCTTGAAATAATGGAAGCTATGGAGATTCAGGATTGTTTTGTATCAAATTACAGGTTTGGCGCATTGAGCGAAAAAGGGATATCAGTTAAAGAGCTTACCGACTATCCTATTATTATGTTGGAGAAAAACACCAGTACCAGAAAATATATTGATAGCTATTTGTCTTCTCACTCCGTTTCAATAATACCTGAAATAGAGCTGGCCACAAGTGACCTTCTGGTACAATTTGCAAGACGTGGGTTAGGCATTTCCTGTGTTGTAAGAAACTTTGCCGAAGAAGATATTAAAAATGGAACTCTGTTTGAGCTTGAGCTTATAGAAAAAATTCCTTCAAGGCAAATTGGAATAATAAAACTTAAAAATGTTCCACTAACTGCATCAGCTAAACGGTTTATGGAATTGCTACAATAGTATAAAATCCATCGTGTACTAACATTCTGTTCATAAATAACCTCTGGTTATGAAATACATAATCAATTTGTATTACCGTAAACTCCTGACAAATATTAAAATCAGAATTGTAACATAATAATTATCAGGAGGTTTATGATGGATAATTTTAAAATATTCAGTGGCAGTTCAGGCAAGGATTTTGCAGATAAAATATGTCGTTACTTAGGGATTTCTGTTGCTAAGTCAACAGTTTTGTCTTTTTCAGACGGTAACACCTTTGTACGGGTTGAAGAGCCTGTACGAGGCAAGGATGTCTACCTTGTCCAATCAATAGGCCTCAATCCAAACTCTGAATTTGTTGAAATACTTTTTTGGATGGATGCTTTTAAAAGAGCTAGTGCAAATTCGGTTACTGCTATTATCCCATACTTTGGATATGCAAAAGGGGATAAAAAAGACGAGCCTCGCGTATCAATCCGTGCCAGGGTCTGTGCCGAATGTATTGAACTTGCCGGAGCAGATAGAATAGTAACAATGGATTTGCACAGTCCCCAAGTACAGGGCTTTTTTAAGAAACCGGTGGACAATCTTACAGGAATGCCTCTGCATTGCGAGTATATCAAGTCACTTAACCTGGACAATTATGTGATAGTATCGCCCGACGCTGGGTTTGCGAAGCAGGCAAGAGCATACTCAAAATATCTGAACGTACCCACTGTTATTGGTGATAAACCCGCACTGATCATAGTGAGAATGCAGAAGTTCTCGAATTAATCGGTGACGTTCAGGGTAAGGATGCTGTCATTGTGGATGACTTTGTTATCAGCGGCGGAACACTTATTGCTCTTGCTAATATGCTTAAAGCCCATGGAGCAAAGAGGATATTTTCCTGTGTATCCCATACTCTTCTTAATCCTGAAGGTGTTGAAAGATTAAATCAGAGCTGTGTTGAAAGGCTTCTTACAACTGACACAGTCTATTGTCCTCTTATTGCTGGTAATAAAAAAATTCATGTGCTTTCATCTGCACCTCTTTTTGCAGAAAGTATTATAAGAATTCAAATAAGACAGTCCATAAGCTCCTTATTTAATACTGTTCCTGAAAAGGTCCTTGATGAATTGTTCTAATTATACCATCATCCATAAGTGCAAATGGTACATGCTAATCAGCTCGCTATTATTATCCAAAATTCACTTTTCCCTCATTTTATGGTAATATTTGTGTGTATGTGTGAGAATCTGAGTGATAGTGGGGGTATTTATGGAAATTACCTTTTATAGAAAGCTTGCCAATAAAGTAGCTGACGCAGTTATAAAAAACGGTGAGTATTCGGAAGCTGATGCCAAAAGAATAAATTATGGCCTGATATGTATCTTTTCGGATTTGTATAAGTTTCTTCTGATGCTTATAGTTTTCTCACTTTTTTCATTATTGAAAGAATACCTTTTGGCTTTTATTGCAATTCTTTTTCTAAGGCCTGTCATAGGGGGATATCATGCAAAGAGTGAACCCGTTTGCATTATAGTGTCCTTCCTTACAATGATACTAAGTATTGTGGTGGGTAGAATGAACCTATTACCGGACTTTATTGAAATAATATTAATCGTACTGCTGCCCTTAATAGGCGTTGCTATAGCACCCGTAAGGACAAGAACGGTAGAAGAAAAAAAAAGGAACTATAAAATTCTTACGTTTATTCTGACATCTCTAACGTTATTTCTCGACTTTTTTTTCATACCTGCACAAATCGTTGAATTGTCGGTAGTTAGTACATATTTACTTACTCTATATCAATTTTTTAACAATAAAATAATTACTGGTACATAAGTAATTTTATTATAAATTAATTTTTTATTGACTTTTTTGTAAAATTGAGGGATTATTTAATTAGAAGTATATCGAAATTTACAAGAAAGGAGTGATTCTATTGAAGAAAAAATTACTTAAGTCAATCGGGTTGTGTTCCTTACTAGTTACGGGGTTAGTTGCAGGTGCAGCTAAAATTTGGTACTATTATGAGCCTAAGGAATAGCAACAAATACTGCTAAAACCTTACATAGTACTAAAAAAACCCACAAATACTTATATGGTATTTATGGGTTTTTACTACTGTCATGGAAGGGGTGTCCATGTTGTTTGCCGCTAGTGAACTATTATTTACAATTTTAGAAGGTTTTATTTTCATTTATGCTTTTGCTTTGTTATCTGGCTATAAAGAATATCATAAAAAAAATATAATTAGACTTCTATTATCTGTTCTTGTATACACTACGTATACATATTGGATCTCCTATTTTATGCCCTTAGGCTTTCATACAATACTAATTTCTTTGCTAACAGTTATTTTGCTTAACTTTACATTTAATTCAGCTATATTCAAAACTATAATTAAAACTTTTATAATTTTTATAGCAATTTCAATTATTGAAACACTTATATCAATATGCGGATTAGTAATAACTAATATACCTATCAATGAACTATTACAAAATGATTATTATATTCTTATTTGCAGTATCATTGCTAAAGTAATTGAACTGATGTGTATACTCATTATGCGTAAATATTCCTATAATGTATCCTGGCTTAATGATAATACTCCTGTTAGGTCAAGATATAAGTCTGTATTGGTTTTAATATCAACTGCAATTGCATTTATGATTGCTACAAATGTTTATTTAACAAGTTCACTTGAAAAGGCATTTATTTTTAATATATTTACTTTCTTTATATATTTAATTCTGATATTTGCTATAGTTTCAGCCTTTCGCGAAGGCTCCAAACTGGAGCTGCTTCAATACGCCAACGAGATGCAAAAAGAAAACATTCAGCAGCTGATTGATTTTAATGAAATGGTTGCAAAGGAGCGCCATGAATATAAGAATCATCTGAATACTATTTTTGGTTTATGTACCTTAGACAAACCTGACACAAACGAGAGAATAAAGCATTATATAAACAATTATGCAAATAATTCTTCCACCAAAAACATATCTATTGATTCTGGTAACGACTTGGTGGACGCAGTAATAAATGTCAAGTATAACAACGGCCTGAGAAAGGGTATCGAGTTAAAAGCAGATTTTGAAGCACCTTTGCCCTCGGCAGATATTCAGGAGGATGTTGCTGTAACCATTTTATCAAACATTATTGAAAATGCCTTTGAAGCAATGAACAACATTATTAAAGATAATAAGTTTGTTTTTCTCAGGACCTATGTTCAGAATGATCTTTATTTTATATCGATATCAAATAATGGTCCTATGATATCTGAGGTGGATAAAATCAAAATATTTAATGCAGGATATTCTACAAAGGATAATCCTTCCAAAGCCCGGGGCTTTGGCCTTAGTATCGTTCAAAATGAAATAAATCGATGCAATGGCAGTATAGAAATTAATAGTACACCTGAATTGACGGAGTTCCTTGTATCGTTTGATTTAAAGCAGGTACAGGCCGCGGTTTAGGGTTCTAGTTGGGATTACCATTACTTGGAGTCAAAATGTATACCTTTCCTAGACACATTACTTTATACTTGGCATCTTGCAGAATGTCTACCATATCACGGAGTACACTTGCCACGCAACAGGCAACATAAGAGTCATCCTTAAAAACAATAGGGTTTGATAGCCTAACCGAACTGGTATTGGCAGGGTTTACATCTTAAACGTCAAATCTTCTTCCCACAAGGTAAGCCGACAGGTTTCTTCCAAATCCTATAGTATCCTCAAGTCCAAATATCATTTCTTGTAAAGAAGTGTCCATTGACCTTCATCCTCGCAAGGGAACGTCAACCTATCCGTTCATAGTGTGACAAATTACGTGATTTCCACTGTTTCTCAGGCTTGGCATCACGAGCCTTGGTTCATTCTTAGTTGTGTGTGATGTCAGCTCTGATACGGAAGGATTGCAAGTAGATTTTGAGAAAGAGAGACAAACAAAATACAGAGGAGAAAAAATGTTATAGTTTTTCTTCTCTGTATGTATCTGTGTTTTTATGATGTGCTTTGGTGAAAGCAACGAGGGAAGTTTTCCCCCCTTAAACCCCCGGCTGCCCCCATTTTAGCATGGACAGGAATGCCGGTCAAGCTATGGTTCACCATGAACCATGGGGGATGGGCTGATCCTCATGAACTGAGTAGAAACCGGGCTGTAGGAATTGATTCGTGCAGCATATTTCAATCATCAAATTCCTTGCCCCTGTGTGGCGATGTGTTACCCCTGTTTCAGATTTTCAAGCGGCTATGGTGTACGAATCCCTGCACAGATTGAGAAGGAATTTGAAGGCAATTTGACGACTATTCGTTCCGATACTTTTCCGAACAAATTGTGCTAAACCTAGGGGTCGAAAATGATACAATCGAGTAGGAGGTAGCTGATTATTTCAGCTACCGACCTCTCACAGCACCGTGCATACCGTTCGGTACACGGCGCTTCAATAAGAATTAACATACTTTCATGTACGTATTATATAAAGAAATCAAA
>JAEYWA010000010.1 GCA_023431385.1 Bacillota bacterium
TTTGCTCATTTAAAATTGCTGACTTTTTTCTAATTTCTGAATTGTCTTCAAAGAAGACTGCGCAGAAACCAGGTTGTAAAGTTCGCAAGTTACTCATTTTTTAGAATCCATTGGATTCTGGAATTTAATTGAGTCCTTTACAAAAGAACAATATAATTGTTCTTCACATTTGCATGTATTTGTCACTGTTTACTTTTCAAAGTCCATACCTTAAAAGCGTTGTTACTACTGCTTTTCAAGGTTTATTACTGTCCGCTTGTCGCAAGCAGCTTATTCATAATATCACGTCATTTACTCAGTGTCAACACTTTTTTAAAAATTCTTTCAAGCCATTTGATAGCCTGTCTTCATCTTAATTTTATGTCGTCCTCAGTAGCGACGGCTTATATATACTAACATAATCTACTTTTTATTGTCAAGGGTATACTGGTTGTTTAATTTTGATTTTGGGCAATTATTCGGAAATACATCGTTATTATTTAAATGTTCTAACAAGTTCTTTCATTTTCACATTAGTCTACTTTAATTTTCATCGGATTACCATTACCCTATTACCCTTCTAGCTAGTTTTAACGGATAAATGTCCGCATTCATATTACGTAAAAGTACTTCGTTACCGATTGTGTTCACATTAACAAAGGAATAGAAAAGACTAGCGGCTATACCGCTAATCTTTGTATCCTCTATCTATTTATGCAATATCAAATTCATAAACCTACGATCATTTTAGTTTTTTAATCACAACAACTTTATTTCCGTACCTGCAAAATTTAAGTCTGTCACTAAGTTGTTCTACAATTATAAGACCTCGCCCATGTTCATTAAAAGAGTTATTCTTTCCCTCAACATATTCTCCTAATTTTTTCAGGTCTATATTTTGCTCAACCCCACACCCCTCATCTTTAACACTGATATACAGATAAGAATCATCCCCTGTCTGGAAAATCCTTATTGTCACAATTGCTCCTTTTGAATCATCACAATTATTTCCATGACATATTGCATTTATAATAAGTTCATTAAGTATAACCTTTATCTCAAATAGTGTATCCTCACTCATTGTTTGCACAGACTGAATATAACTCAGAACGGTTTTTACAAAGCAAGCAAGACCTTTTATATCATGCTTAATGGTATAAGTTACGGCTTTCACAATTACACCCACCTAGTTTAGAATTATAATATTAATACCCAGTATTGATGTGTATAAACAAAGGTCAAAACATTATAATAAAGTTCGAAACCTGTCCAGTATTTTTTTCTCCATACGGGATATGTACATTTGTGATACACCGAATTTCTCAGCTATTTGTTTTTGAGTTAAATTGTTGATATACCTTAAAGTTATAAATTCTCTTTCTACTTCACCGAATAGCTTCAGTGTTTTTTCAATAAAGTCTCTGTTTTCAATTTTTTCATAGGTTTTCTCATCATATCCCAAAGTATCACTTAAGTCAGTCTCATTATCCTGATAAATACTTTGATCCAGTGACTTTATAGCATTTGAACTTCCTGCTTCAATTACTTCAAGAACAGTTTCAACACTTATTCCCATATAAGCAGCAATTTCATCGGCTCTGGGAATACGCTTCAAATCCTGTGTCAATTCATCCCGGGCTTTATTAACTCCCTGTCTCGCTTCATATAGTCTCCTTGGTATCTTGATTGATGTACTCTTATCTCGAAAAAATCTCTTTATTTCACCTAATATTGTAGGTGTAGCGAAGCTAACAAATTTAACTCCCTTATCCAGACTAAATCTGTCTACTGCTTTAATCAAGGCCATACATGCGACCTGGTAAATATCATCGTATTCAACGCCTCTGTTAATAAATTTTCTGGATAGAAATTCTGCTAAAGGCATGTATTTTGATACTATCGCATTCCTGTAAATCACTTCCTTGGAATCAATATAGTGCAAAAATAGTTCGGCCTCACTCAATTTTTCTATACTTCTATCTACTTTTTCCATAAGCTATTCTCCAATCTTCTTGGTCATAACTATGGAATTATTCTCACTACATAGCTCTACTGAATCCATCAGTGCTTTCATAATATACAGACCATATTCATTATCAATGGAGTCGCCAAAACAGCTAAACGGTTCATTTTCACCTGTAAAAGTTATTTTTAGCGTATTCTCTTTGATACAAAAGCATATTCTGTATTGGCCAATGCCATTATATTCTCTCGATAAAATAATATTACATACCTCAGCAACTGCTACTTTGATATCTTCAACTTCATCAATGTTAAACCCTATTCTATTCGCTACACTTGATGCTGTGAGCCTGACGGTACTTACATACTCTCTTTTTAGAGGTAAAATGAGTATAACGTCATCATAAGCTAAACTATTCATAAATGGTCTCCTTTTTCTAATTATTAAAATAGGTACACATATTATGTGTACCCATGTTTTAACTGAAATTAACCTGAAATTAATCAATTTTAAATAATTTATCCAGCCCCGTTATTATAAATAACTTCTTTATATTGTCCTTTAAATTGCAGATATAAATATTGTTATTATCTTTACGTATTTCCTTTAAAGCACCCACCAATATTCCCAGGCCAGTGCTATCAATATATGTCAGTTCTTTGCAGTCTATAAATAAATCTCCTTTGGAGGAATTAACTACTTCAGTTAGTTCGCTCTTGAAGGTCTGACATGTATAAATATCAATTTCACCGCACAGAAAAATATTCGTCTTGTCATCTATCAACTCTTTAGTTATCCTGAATTCACTGCCATCCATGCTATTACCCCCCTATCAATACTCAATTTTTGCCCTGTGTCCGGCCTTATTTCTTTAATTAAAAACCTTGGTCTATACTGCTATATTACTTGGTAAAAAGTTTAATTAATTCTATTACTAAATCATAGTTTTTAGGTTCAAGACGTACCACCAGGATTTTTTTAGGTCCTATTACATTTAAATCTTTAAAAAATTCACTATTTGTTACGTCTATTCCATAAAGTTTAGGCTCTGAATCCACATATGATTTGGGCTTTCTCTGAGTATCCGTTGTACTTGATGGTTCCTCCCATTCATCCACAACTCTCAATTTAATAGCCTTACTTTCCGAAATATCAATGTTATTATCCTTTATAACTTGATCAAGAGCCATAAAAGCCCCATTTATGGCATAAGTGTCAAAGGCATATCTATTTACTAGAAACATATCAATGTCAGAAGCGGCCAAAAGCACCATTGCTTTTTGTAAATAAGCATAAGACTGCGCATCATCATGTCTGTCTGAAAGAACTACGGTATCCAAAGATATTTCTTTTATCTCAGGGACATTTTTAGTTATTTTGTCCTTAAAACTATCCTGTACCTCATAATTAATTTCTCCCATCAAGCCTATTGATATATCCGGCTCAACCTTGGTAACAATAGAACGGACAGTAAGAGCTATTATAATTGCAGCCACAATTCCAATCAATATATGATATTTGTAATAATGAAAAAAGTTATCTGCTTTTTTTCTATCAATACCTACTTTTTCAAAGGCTTTGTCTGTATAGGTTTCCTTTTTAGCAACCTTTGGTTCCTCAACCTCATAGCCCATTATTATTCGGTAAGCATCAGTTGATTTATAAAACTCAGCTTCTGCAGCTTCATTAAGGTTTCCTTCCAACTTCAAAATTCGATACTTTTTAAGAATAACATCATACTTCTTCTCTATTTCTTCTTTGGAAGAGGCTTTAGTGACTCCCAAAATTTTTCTGGCTTCCTGCAATGTATATTTCAAATAAACCCCTCCTATTGTA
>JAEYWA010000277.1 GCA_023431385.1 Bacillota bacterium
GTTCCACATCAGAGAGGATATGGGTAGAAAAAATAACGGTGGTATGTTGCTTTACTGTAAGCAGGATATCTAATATTTCTTTCCTACCAATAGGATCTAAAGCTGAAGTAGGTTCATCACAGATTAGTAATTTCGGACTGTTTAAAAGAGCCTGTGCAATCCCTAGCCTTTGCTTCATACCACGGGAGAAGCTGTGTATGCGTTTATTTGCATTTTTAAGCCCTACTAGTTCCAGTAGTTCCTCCGTCTTTAAGCGGATGTTTGTTTTACTCATCCCTGTTATCTCCCCACACATCCTAAGATATTCAGTTGGAGTCATAAAACCATAAAACTCCGGTACATCAGGTAAATAGCCAATGTACTTATTGGTAATATTTTGCCCAAAGGATACTTTTTTGCCATTCACCAATATTTCACCAGAATCAGCTTTTAAAAGGCCTAAAATCATTTTCATGGTGGTCGTCTTTCCAGCCCCATTCTGCCCGATAAAGCCAAAAATAGAGTGTTCAGGTACGACGAGATTTAAGTCCTCAATGACCTTGTTCGTTCCGAAAGACTTAGATAGATGAGAAATCTCTAGAATATTCATTATTGCTCCTCTCTACCTAAAACAAAATATAGAATAGGTCCGATAAATTGCATTCCTACAATGGCTATAACAAGCCAAAGTGCACGGTTTCCATGCTTATAATTCTTGTGTGTAAGAATATGCCATAATGTATAGGCTAATAAGGCAAGTTCTACTACAACTAAGGGAATTAAAAAAGGTAGAATTTCTTTTATACTATCAAGCATATTTATTTCACCTCCATGAGTTTATTTTTTAATCTATGATATTCAGGTTCCTCTGCTAACACTGAAAAAACAGGATTATTTAGAAGGTTCCGTATATCTTCTACAATCAGTTTTCGGTCTCTTGGGGCACGTTCATCAATCCCAAGTTGGGCAAACTGTGCTTCGATGGAATTAAAATAATCATCACCGTGGAGCTTAGGATTCCCTGTAGAGACCAGAACCATCATACTTAATATACAAGCTTTTAGATTCTCCAGTGCTTTCTTCTTATCATTGTGCATGATGTATATAATGGAAGCCTGATAATAGAACACTCCGGCTGCATTGGGATTTAGGTTCTCCAGGTGATAAGTTTCTATGAGAGTTTTGATACGATGTATTGTTTCTTCGCATATAGGCAGGTTGTCGCTATGAATAGTTAGAAACTTTGTAGAAGTATTAATTAAGGCCAGTAAATGGTTATACATACTAATCTGTGTATAGCCATCTGCCTTCTTTGCGTCTCCTGAAAGCACATATGCATCAATGAGTATCGTATCGCTTTGAGTAGCAAGGCGGTCAGGTCTAATGACATCCTCTAAAGTTTCAATAACCTCCTTCGTATGTCCAAGTTGAAGATCAGCAATGGACATAAGAATCATAGCATCGCTGCAAATGCCAAGTTCCTTGCAATCAGATATGATACGTTGACAAAGTTTGGCTATAGCCTCCAGTGTTTCTTTTTGTTTTTGTGGAGTTTCTGCTAGCATAAAATGGTTGAGCCATAGGATGCAGATTTCTAGGAGAAACGGATAGCAGTTATGGTACTCTTTTATTAACCGTCTAATCTTCCCCATGACTGTATCAAAAGGGTGATTGGCAAAATCAGTTGCTATCTCGTGGTACAGTCTTTGTATCTGTTCCTTACTTAGCTGAGGGTCATACCCAAGGAGCTCGTCTACTGTTACATCAAAAAAGGTAGCAAGCTGTGGTAATAGCATAATATCTGGTGAGCTTTGCTTCGTTTCCCATTTTGAAACGGATGCTTTTGTAACTCCTACAAATTCTGCAAGCTGTTCCTGAGTTATTTTCTTCTCACGACGGAAGCGTACTATGTTCTCCGCTATGTTTAGTTGGGTCATTTTGCTTACCTCCTTTTCTTAGGTACCATTATAGTGCGATTTTTCTGAAAAAACAATGGAATAAAGTGATACTTTGGGAAACATAATCAACCAACAGGAAACTTTTACGTGTTTGACTCGCTAATAAACGCAAAAGGGGCAAGAGAGAATATAGTGAATATTCTTCTCCTGCCCCTTTACACTTATCATAAAACGAAATCAGGATCCAGTTCCAGAATACCTAGTTGCTCCGAGCATCCATACTTTATAGCTTAGTATAAAGAACACGATACCTATTACCGGGGTAAAGAAGGAGAGTATATGTATACTGTCCGGCCTTAAAAAGAACAGGCTTGGGTAGTAGGCAACAAAGCCGATTGGAATGATGAAGGTAAAGATAAATTTGAACAGTCCATTGAAGATACTAATTGGATATTTGGTATACTCCGTAAACTTAAACATTGTCACCATAATATAGCCGGAATTCATTACCCAAAAACAGGTGGCAGCCGCTAGATTCATTATACTAATCATAATCAGAGAGGCTGATATAAATATAACAATTAGCAAAGCTATATTCAAAAAGGTAACAGGTACTCCAAGATGGCACCAGGAATAGATCAGTAAACCGACACCCATAGCAAATTCGCCTAGTCCCTTTGGATCAAATACTTCTGATATGAAATAGAAATACAGATTAATAGGACGAAAACAGTATTTGACAAAGTCCCCGTTATATACATAACTTCTTAAGTTCCAATTGTTATCGAAGAAACATTGCATAGGAGTTAAAGCGATTAGGGAAAATCCATATAAAAACAGAATCTCATAGTAGGTCCATCCATTGATGTTATCAAAGTTCTGAAACATAATCCAAAATACGGCAAGACCAGAGAGATTGGTGAAGATCATACCTATCAGTGAGATGATAAAATCAGCCCGATAGCTCATCTTACTCTTGATATCTTGAGCTAATATCTTTCCATAGATTCTAGCATAAAACTTAATTTTATTTTTTTTCATCTTATCAGCCTCCATTCACTGTGATTCTCTTCAATGACCATTTCCAGAAGAGACTGGCAGATACAAACAGTATAATCATCCAAATTAGCTGGTTTGTAAACATGCTAAGAATGGTCTGAGAAGACAGATCATTATGTAGCAGAATCTGAAGGGGAGAATGGTAGATAGCCTGAAAAGGCAGAAGATCCACCAC
>JAEYWA010000005.1 GCA_023431385.1 Bacillota bacterium
CCAGCCTTCGAGCCAATAAGCTCCGTTCCATTTTAACAATGCTTGGTATTGTTATGGGTGTATTTTCCGTTATCACAATTGTAGCTATCGGAAATGCTACTCAAAGTTATATGGATAATGAATTTGCGAAAATCGGAGCTAATGTTATAGCCATTTCATATAAATCAGGAACTATAACATCTAACGATATACTGAAGAATGACGATTTAAAGGCAATTGCAAAGGTTGAGGAAATAAAGAATGTTGGTACATCAATGGGAAGGTCCGGTACAATTCGACTGGGAGACAAGAACAGGACTGCAAATATCACTGGAGTATCTTCACATTATAATGACATAATGCCTATCGAATTGTCTGAGGGCAGAATGATCAACGAAGTAGATAATACCATGAGATCAAATGTTGTCGTTATAAAAGAAGATTTTGCTAGAGCATATTTTAAGACCGTTGATCCAATAGGTCAAAAGCTAAGGGTTAAGTTGGGTTCTGGCAGTTCTCTGAACTTAACTGTCATTGGAGTTGAAAAGAAAACCAATTCCATTTTTGGAGATATGATGTTGTACGAGAGTCAGAGTGTTGCACTGACAATCCCTTTGACGACCTTACAAGCTAACTTCCCATGGTCTGATCAATTGAATTATATGTATGCTACTGTTGAAGAGAGAGACCCTGCGGCTTTAAAGAAAATTGCCGATAAGATGCTACGTATACTGGAGCAGAAGCATGGAAACAAAGATAAATATTATGTAGAATTTTTGTCCGATTTACAGGAGCAGCTTAATTCAATGCTGGGTATAGTTTCATCAGTATTGCTGGTTGTTGCAGTTATTACCCTGGTAGTTGGTGGTATAGGAATAGTTAATATTCTCCTAGTATCAGTTACTGAGCGTATAAGGGAAATAGGTGTACGAAAGGCACTGGGTGCAAGGAAGGTAGACATAGTCATTCAGTTTATAACTGAATCAATTATTTTAACAGGAATAAGCGGCTCAATTGGGATTTTAATGGGTATTCTTGCAGGATTTGTTATATCAAGTGCTCTCACTTTACCACCAACTGTTGATGTAACAGTTGTAGTTCTTGCATTCCTTGGTTCGGTAGCTCTCGGAATGCTGTTCGGAGTTTATCCTGCTAAGAGAGCAGCTGACCTTGATCCTATCGAATCCTTGAGATACGAATAGTGTTATTAACATATAGAACATAAGCTGATATTTTCTGTAAAAGATGCTTAAAAAAAAAGAATTCACTTCGCAATAATGAACTTAGCGCAGTGAATTCTTTTTTACTATTTTCTACACATATCAATCAGTTTTCCTGCTGCAAGGCCCACAAGAAATGTTACGCCTAAAATTCCCATTGCAGCGGAAGTTGAAAGGGTATACTCTGTATCATAGCTCTCGGTTGTTGAAGGAGTAGTTTTTCTGGACGGTCTGGCATATTTTCTACTTTTTCTACTCATAAATACCTCCTCCTATTAGCGATGAAAATTTTATTTATCAAAGAATAGTATTCGTGATTATATTGAATATATACGATGTTTTTTATTATACTATATATGTATGCTTAATTTTTGAAATAATGGAAGTTAACGTACAATTTTATGTTATTAAAATAAATGGCGTGAGTTATTGTGGTTAATTTTTTCATGCCGGGAAGTGGAGATAGCGTGAAAATTAAATGTAGAAAGTCATCATGACTTTCACCAGCGAAAAGCCACTACATGTCTTTTCATTACTATTTGTGTACGCGCCAAGCGCGTAGATGGGAGATAATATGACAGATGCCGTAAAAGTACAGGAAAATCTAAACAAGCTGTTTGAAGTAAATGGTATTTCGGTATATAACATTAAATCCAACAGATTTAAAACAAATACGATAAGTATTTTTTTTCAGGATAATTTAAATTCCAACACAGTAGCTTTAAATGCTCTTTTTCCTTCTGTACTCAGAAGAGGTACTCAGAACCTTCCGACTCTTAAGGATATAAACTTGTATCTTGAAGAATTGTATGGAGCAATTTTTGACTGTGGTATAGGCAAAAAAGGAGAAAGACAGATAATTCATTTTTATTTTGAATACCTCTCAGACAAGTATGCCAATGACGAGCATAGTAATTTCAAAGGTGCTCTTGAGTTCCTTTTTGATATAATTTACCGACCGTTACTTAAGGAGGGTTCTTTCAATCCTCAGTATGTTGAGCAGGAAAAAACAAACCTCAAGATGCTTATTGAGAGTAGGACAAATGATAAATTACAATATGCCATGGACAGATGCTATGAGCTAATGTGCCGGGAGGAGCCCTTCGGACTATACGAGTACGGCTCTGTGGAACAAATAGAGCATATAACGCCAGTAGAGCTTTATAAACACTACAAGGAAAAGGTTGCTACATTACCTGCTGATATTTTTATTACCGGTGAACTGGGAGACGACGAAATAGATTACATCCGGAAAAGAATCGGAATCCTGGACAGGGGTGTTACAAAAGGTCTGACTTCGGGTATTGTAAAAAAATATGTAGATAAGGTTAAATATTTCGAAGAAAAAATGGATGTAACCCAGGGAAAGCTTTCGCTGGGCTTTAGGACTAATATAACTCCGAAAGAGTACGATTATTACGCTTTAATGGTTTATAGCAGTATTCTTGGAGGCGGAATGCATTCGAAATTATTTCAGAATGTCCGTGAAAAGGCGGGATTGGCTTATTACATTTTTGCCGGGCTTGAAAAGTTTAAGGGTCTTATGATTATAGGCAGCGGTATTGACATAAAGGAGAGAGAACGTGCACAAGCCCTTATTATGAAGCAGCTGGAAGCAATAAAGGAAGGCAGAATTTCGGACTACGAATTTGATTCTACAATAAAGTCCCTTGAAACCGGAATTAATGCTCTCAAAGATAGCCAATTACAGGTCGTGGATTTCAATTTCAGCCAGCTAGTGGCGCAGACACACGATACACTTGAAGGTATTCTTAATAAAATAAGAAGAGTGACTAAACAGGATGTAATAAACATTACTGGTAAGATTCAGCTTGATACCGTTTATTTTTTAACAGCTCAGGGAAATGAAGCTGAATAATAGTCGGTATTTTCAGCAGTAACATTGAGATTTGGCTCGCTGTCAGGCGGCGGAAATGGAGAAAAGACAATATGAGATATGAAACTCTTGAATATAAGAAATATGACGAGGTGATGTACAAATACGAACACAGCAGTGGCTTGAACTGCATCGTAATTCCCAAAAAGGGCTACAATAAAAAGCATGCAACCTTCTCGACTCACTATGGCTCTATAGATAATAAATTCATTATTCCTGGAGATACCAAGCCCATAAAGGTCCCTGACGGTATTGCTCACTTTTTGGAACATAAGCTTTTTGAGCAAAAGGATGGAAGTGTTATGGACAAATTTGCGGCATTGGGTTCCAAACCTAATGCTTTTACAAGTTTCAACCAGACAGTATATCTTTTTTCCTGCACCGATCTGTTTACAGAAAATTTTGAGCTTCTATTAAATTTTGTACAAAATCCATACATTACTGAAGAGAGCGTGGAAAGGGAGAAAGGTATAATTGGTCAGGAAATTAACATGTACCTTGACAATCCGGGCTGGAGAGTCACTTTTAATCTTCTGGAGGCCTTCTATAAAAAGCACCCGGTCAAGAAAGACATAGCCGGATCCATAGAAAGTATCAGCAAAATAACAAGGGACACACTGTATAAATGCTATGAAACCTTCTATCACCCTTCTAACATGCTTATTACAGTTGTTGGAGATGTTGATAAGGAAGAGGTCTTTGAGCAGGTTGAAAAAAATATTAACGCAAAGGAAAATCATGGCGAGATAAAACGAATATACCCGGAAGAGAATGAGGAACTTCATAAAGCCTATGTGGAACAGAGCATGCCTGTATCAACTCCTCTTTTCTATATGGGCTTTAAGGATAGCAGTTATAAGCTTGAAGGGTCTGAAATAATTATGTATGAACTGGCTGTAAAGCTTTTAACAGCAATGCTGATAGGGAGGAGCTCTGAATTATACGGTGAGCTTTATGACAAAGGATTAATTAATACCAGCTTTGAATACGACTTTTCAATAGAAAGCAGTTATGCATATTCAATGCTTGGGGGAGAATCAGTAAACCCTGAAGCTGTAAAGGAAAGCTTTATTAAGGAAATAAAAAAACAGCATAAAAATGGCTTAAACCCCGATACATTTGAACGATTGCTCAAAGCTTCAAAAGGTAGATTCCTCAGACAAATGAATTCTGTGGAAAGTATAGCCAGAAGCTTTATAAATTTATATTTCAAGGGTGTAACAATGTTTGATTATTTAGAGGTTTATGATACAATGAGTTTTGATTATATTTCCGAGGTCTATAATAAACATTTTAACGTTGACCGTTTGGCTTTATCAGTAGTAAAAAATTTACGAAAATGACAACTGAAAGATTTTGTGGAGGTTATTTTAATGGGAGATAAAATTTTGGTTAGTTTTCCTAATATGGGTTTAGATTTCACCGTATCAAACGAAGCCTTTCGGGTGAAAATCGGAGCACTCGATTTTCCAATTTACTGGTATGGAATTATTATTGCATTAGCGTTTTTAGTTTGCGTACTGTGGGCTATGAGGGATTCCAGGAAGTTTGGACTGGTGCCGGATACTGTGATTGACCTTATGTTGTTTGCGGCACCTGCTGCCATAATCGGTGCCCGCCTTTACTATGTTGTTTTCAGTTGGGAAGAATATAAATATGACCCAATTCAGATTTTTAATCTGCGAAAAGGCGGGCTGGCTGTTCTGGGCGGTATAATAGCAGCAGTTATTGCGGCATATTTTGTAGCAAAGTACAAAAAGATTCCTACCTTTAAATTCTTTGATTTTGCAGTACCTTATATAGCACTTGGACAGGCTATAGGACGTTGGGGGAATTTCTTCAATCAGGAAGCCTTTGGCACTAATACAGATTTGCCCTGGGGCATGACAAGTCCGGTAATCAAATCCTATCTTCAGGGTCTAAACAACAGCGGAATAAATATAAATCCTGACCTTCCGGTGCATCCTACATTTTTATATGAATCTATATGGGACTTAGGTGTCTTTGCATTTCTGATGTGGATGAGACGAAAAAAGAAGTTTGACGGAGAGGTTTTCTGCTTTTACTTTATTACTTACAGTATAGGAAGAGCCGTAATTGAGGGTATGAGAACCGATAGTCTGATGCTGGGGAATCTAAGGGTTTCACAGCTGCTCTCAATTGTTTTCATTATTATATTTACAGTGATAGTCGTATATGTGAGAGTAAAAATCAAAAATAGTAGTGAGGTTGAAATTGGACATAGCGGATATGCTGATATTCTTAAAATAATGGAAGAAGACAAGGCAGATTCGGCAGAAAAAGCTATAGAAATCAAATCGGTTACTGACAGTGATATCAAAAATGAAGAAGGCAGTAGTAAGCCAGAAGACAATAGTCAGGAGTCAGAAGACGTAGTTCAGGAGTCAGAAGACGTAGTTCAGGGGTCAGAAGACAATAGTCAGGAGAAAGACATTCTCCAGGAGAAGGAAGACAGTAGTAAGTAACTTTCTGCTACTCCATATAAGTTTAGTTAGGAACGGTGAAGAATGTATTTTGTTGAAAAGTCAAAAACAGCCAATCAACTTAAAAAATTTGATTACCTGCTGTTGGGCCTTGTATTGATACTGGCGGCAATAGGACTGGTAGTTTTTAGCAGTGCAGTCAAGGAAAGACCAAGTTTGCTCAAACCTCAAATACTTGGCCTTATAATGGGAATAGCTTTATGCCTTATACTCAGTGCCATTGATTATAAGGATTTGAAGGTTCTCAGCCTTTTCATCTTTTTTAGTGCAATGGGCTTAATGGTACTGGTATTGTTCTTTGGAAAAGGAGAAGAGCTTGGCAGCAAAAACTGGTTAAATATTGCAGGTATGAGTTTTCAGCCTTCTGAATATGCAAAAATTGCGTACATAATTTTGGCCTCGGTTTTCCTTGAAAGAATAAAAGACAGTCAGGAGAAAAACAAGGCGGATATTATAAAGTTTCTGGCATATTCCTGTATTGCTATTGGAATGGTCATTCTCCAAAAGGATTATGGAACAGCAATGGTTTTTGTGTTTATCTTTTTTATGTTTATATATATTGCCGGAATACCCTACCGATATATATTTATACTATGCGGGGGAGCGGGTCTTTCACTGCCTTTCATTTGGGTCTATGTACTCAATGATAAAAGAAGGGACAGAATTTTGACTTTTATTTCTCCCGAAAGAGACCCTCTGGGCGGGGGATACAATGTTAGAAGATCTATACAGGCTATTGGCTCAGGCAGACTGTATGGACAGGGGTATGGGAACGGGCTATTAACACAAAACAGAGGAGTACCAGTAAATGAATCGGATTTTATATTCTCGGTAGTGGGAGAGGAATTTGGCTTTATTGGAGGCTGTGTCATTATTCTTCTTGGACTGCTGATTCTTTTGCGGATCATATACATCTCAAAGAATGCAAGTGACTCCTATGGTTCATTTATCTGTATCGGTGTAGCCGGTATGCTTGGTTTTAATTTTATTGAAAATATTGGAATGAGTATAGGCTTACTCCCTGTTACCGGGCTTCCGTTACCTTTTGTCAGCCAGGGCGGTACCGCATTGCTGTTTTATTTTTCTGCGGTTGGTATTGTATTAAGCGTTTCATCTCGGCGTAAAAGGGGAAATTTAAAATCGAGCAATAAGCAATAAATAAACAATTAATAGGCCGTTAGTCCTATAAAAGGCGGGGTACATACCCCGTCTTTTTTTTTTTTCAAAAAAACATTGATTAAATTGCTATTATGAAATAAAATATCCATATAAGTGGTGGAAAGTGGTGTGAAGTGGAGGAAAAAACCAAGTTTATTATTGAAAGGTTTAATAATTAACTTGTAAATGCGAGGTGTAAAATTTGTTTTATGGTGAGTACCAGCATACGGTTGACCCAAAAGGACGAGTTATTGTTCCCTCAAAATTCAGAGAGGGTTTGGGCGAAAAGTTCATATT
>JAEYWA010000043.1 GCA_023431385.1 Bacillota bacterium
GAACATATATCCGGCAAGGAAAATCCCTTTACAGCATTAATAGTTGACAGCAGGGAAAATAAAGACTTTCAGCCATATGCAAGGAAATTATTAAGGGATATGAAAGATATCACTACCGAAGGGGTATTGGCAATAAAAAATGTTTATGATGCCACAAGATATGCTTCTACATTAAGCTGTATATTTGACAGGAGCTTCGGATAAATAAAGCTCAAGTAACATAAAATGACATCAACCATAATTAATTGATTGATGTCATCAGGAATATTACTATTCGAATATCTTTGCTGAGCTACTCATTCTTAATTGGAATCCAGACCTCAGCCCTGTAGCCATCAGGAGTTTTAAAGCATTTCTCCAGCTCAGGAATTCCTGCTGTATGCTGATAGCCGGTTGATTGAAACCATTCGGGCAGTCTTCTCCATATTTTATTTATGGTGTCAAGCTCTTCATCCTCATTGCAGGCAGTATTAAAAACTGCCCAGGTTGCCTTCGGTATTTCCACAATGTCAAATTGCTGGTCTGTAAACTCGTGGAAAATACCGGTTTCGGGAAATTCAGCCGATAGCATGAATTTATACGAACCATCACTTTTAAAAGAATGCAATGCTATACCTAAAAGCTTGGCATCAGGCTCAGTCTCCGAGCCGTATCCGGCAGCCTCTCTTATTTTGTCTCTGAGCCCGTTTCTCCAGCTGTCCGCTACAAAAACATCGATATCGCTATAGCTTTTTTCGTCTGCGAAACTTACTTCAATAGACTTTCCAAAAATCTTTGACGGGTTACCTTCCTCAATCCTGTAATTCATTTCAGCATCTCCTTTAATTGTAATCTGAAAGGACAGTCTCGGATAGGCTTTCAGCATTACACCCTTGTCCCTCGCAGCTGAAGGAGAAATACCATGGAGCTTTTGGAAAGCACGGGCAAAAGATTCATGAGAATCATAACCATATTTTACGGCAAGATCGATTATCCTCATATTGCTGTGCTTTAACTCATTAACTACAAGGGTTAGTCTTCTTCGGCGTATATACTCGGAAATAGAAATGTTTGTAATATAAGCAAACATTCTTTGAAAATTATAAGCAGAACAGCATGCCAACTTTGAAACCTGCTCAAAATCAATATTTTCACTAATGTTATTTTCAATATAGTCCATTGCAAGATTCATTCTATATAGCCAATCCATTTATTAACCCTCCTTTCAATTATGAGTATAGAACAATATAATTAATCGGGATTGATATTATTTGCCCGGATTTATCAAATATGGAATGTGGAAATTTTACAAATTTGCTACATGTAACAAAAAAAACTTGCGTTAAAGTTCACTCTAAGGTATAAACTAAAGGTATAATCAGTTAAGAAAACTGATGTACACTCAAAATAATTAAATACGTACCATTTTAATATAACACAACAAGTAACAGAACAAAAATATAATTTTATGGAAGGCTTAGCGTGAAAAATACATTCGGTAAGTCATGTCGCTTTTCACGCAGCGAAAAGCCAATACTTGTCTTTTCATTAATATTGGTGTACGCGCTATGCGCGTAGATGGGAGGTTATATGCAGTACAGAAATTTTGGAAGTTTGGATTTTAAAGTATCAGCACTGGGATTTGGCGCAATGCGTCTGCCTACCAAAACCGAAGAGATACCCGATGGTAATCCCGAGAACAAAATTGATGAGCCTGAAGCTATTAGGATGATCCGGTATGCCATTGACAGGGGTGTAAACTATGTTGATACAGCATACATATACCATGACGGCTTTAGTGAAATTCTTACGGGTAAAGCTTTAAAGGATGGCTATAGAGAAAAGGTCAAACTTGCTACAAAGTCGCCTACCTGGTTAATTAATCAGCCTGAAGACTTTGACCGGATATTGGATGAACAGCTTGAAAAGCTGCAAACAGATAGCATAGACTTCTATTTGCTCCATTCACTTTCAAGAAGTTCCTGGAACAATGTAATACTGAAGCACGGTATAATACAACGTGCAGAGGCTGCTAAAGAAGCTGGTAAGATAAAGTACCTCGGATTTTCCTTCCATGATGAAGCCTCGGCGTTTACAGAAATTCTTGATGGCTATGATAAGTGGGATTTCTGCCAGATACAGTATAATTATCTGGACATTGAAAACCAGGCAGGACAAAAGGGTTTAAAATATGCAGCTTCAAAAGGCATAGCTGTAGTCATCATGGAACCCCTATTGGGAGGCAAACTTGCAAATCCTCCGAAAGATATTAAGGCCATACTGGATGAAAACGGTAAGAACCAAACCGGTGCAGATTGGGCTCTTCAGTGGTTATGGAATCAACCTGAGGTTTCGGTGGTTCTCAGCGGTATGAGTACAATGGAACAGGTTGAGGGGAATATAACTTCTGCTGAAAAATCAGGTATCGGAACGCAGAGTAAGCAGGATCTTGAAATTATTGACCGGGTAATTGCAAAATACGGGGAGAGAGCAGCAATTCCCTGTACAGCTTGTTCCTACTGTATGCCATGTCCGAATAATGTAGACATACCAAAGAATTTTGAGTTGTATAACAGCAGTGTGATTCATGAAGATTTAAATGGTGCTCGATATGAATATAAAAATTTCTTTGATACTGCGAAACATGCAAGCGGCTGTGTACAATGCAGGGTTTGTGAAGAAAACTGTCCCCAAAAGATTAATATAAGTGAATGGATGCCAAAGGTACACGCCATATTGGGGTAAACCCGATTAAATAGGTGAATAGGTAAATGATGTTAGTGTATAGTGAATATTGAAGTTGTGAATAGATAAAATAGGCTTGCTGAACGCAAGCCTATTTTATTACAAATGTTACCAATATTAATAAAAAATTAATAAATTTATATCATAAAATACTATATAATATAAGCAGTAATTTTCATAAAACTGTAGGAAAGTAGAGTGTAAATATGAATTTATTAAAAAGAGTACTGGCAGTTACTTTAGCAGGGAGCCTGATACTTATGACAGCTTCGTGTTCTTCAAAACCAAAGCCTGCAGATAACAGCCAGGCACCAGCCACAACTGTTGAAACCAGTGGTTCCTCAACTACATCAACTGCCGACTCGAAGGAAATAAATGATATAATCAGTGAAGATATTCATATAAATCAAATAGGATATAGAGCAGATTCAAAAAAAACTGCTGTAATAAAGGGTATTTACAAGACTTTTGAGGTAATTGACACAGCCACGGGTAAGGTTGTTATGTCCGGAGAAACCAGCGGTAAGGTGAGTGATGAATCCAGCGGAGATACTGTCTGTTATGCGGATTTTACGCAATTAGAGGACATTGGAAACTATTATATTTCTGTCGATGGTCTTGGAAGATCTTATGAATTTAAAATTGGTGATAATTCTTTATTTGCCGAAGTGAATGATTCTATGGTTAAAGCCTTGTATTATCAGAGGTGCGGGATGGAGCTGACTTCCGAACATGCTGTTGAATTTGTCCATGGAGCCTGCCATACCAGCAAGGCTAAGTTATTTGAGAATGAAGAAATTGAAATTGAGCTTAACGGCGGCTGGCATGATGCAGGTGACTACGGAAGGTATGTAGTACCTGCGGCTGTGACTGCTGCAGATCTGATGCTGGCTTATGAGTTTTTTCCTCAAAGCTTTACAAGTTCATTAAATATACCTGAAAGTAATAATAACCTGCCAGATGTACTGGATGAGGTCAAATACGGTATTGAATGGA
>JAEYWA010000128.1 GCA_023431385.1 Bacillota bacterium
TTATCCAACTATAAATGATTTAAATAAGACTGTGGCAATACACTCCAAGCGAATAGTTAAACTATAGGTAAAACATAAAAAGTCCACAGTGTCTATTTTTATTGTAGAGGATAAATGCAAATTTAATATTAGAAAGGAGCGTATGATTTAGTCATCGACTATATCATACAAGGTTAATATGAACAGAACAAAAATTATTATTGACACCGATATAGGGGATGATATTGATGATGCATTGGCAATTGCTTTTGCTCTGGAGTCCCCCGAGCTTGAGGTCAAAGGTATAACCACTGTATATAAAAATGTTGTTGCCAGGGCAAAACTGGCAGCAAGAATACTCAAACTGTCTGACCGCGAAGAAATCCCCGTATTTGTCGGTCTTGGAAGCCCTATCATAAATAAGGTTGATCTAAATGAAATACCCTGCCAGTATTCAGAAGATGAGGATGGAACAGAAAGTAATTTCAGTATGAAAGGAATCGACTTTATTATAGATACCGTTATGAAGTCAGATTCCGATATAACCTTGGTACCAATTGGCCCTTTAACAAATATTGCAGTAGCAATTCTTAAAGAGCCGGAACTAAAAAATAAAGTTAAAGAGATCGTTATGATGGGCGGATGCTTTTATAACCACTGCAATGAGTGGAACATAAAATGCGACCCTGAAGCTGCAAGGGTAGTATTTGAATCAGGGATACCTATAAAAGCAGTTGGCTTGGATGTTACTTTTTATTGCAGCCTTACTGAAGAGGATATCAAAAGGATTGAAACTGATGGAAAGCAGTCAGCAAAGTATCTTTCTGAGCTTATTAGACGTTGGAGGCAAGGTACTGACAATTGTCCGATGCTGCACGACCCTCTGGCTATTTGTGCAATATTTGATAACAAGATACTGGAAATGCGTCAGGAGGAAATAGTTGTTGAAACCCAGGGAGAAATTATGAGAGGGGCTACATATAATAAAAGCGGGCTTTGGAGAGGAAATTCAAACCAATCGGTCATTAAGGTAGCAAAAAATGTGGACTCCGAAGGATTTATAGAGTTGTTTATGAACAGACTCCTAAGAAAGGAAGATACTTTGTTTGACCAATTGTTTAACTTGTGATCAAATTGTTAACGGGTGTAGATGTTTCACAAAGTTTAAAAAACATGATGTTCAACTTTGTTAGTTCTACAATATGGATTTTGTACCTTTTACATTCTAAAAGAGTTGAGAAGACATTTATATTCACTAAGCAAAATCCATGACTAGAGTTTCCTGTTTTTACCAGAAACTATTTGAAGAAATCCTGCTTTCATATAGTACGGATTATGCTCGCTGTGGGGTAGGAATTACTTTATTGGTGAGTTCTATACGATATTATGATAAAATAGAAGTTATTACATATATGGTAAAGGAACAAAAATGCAGGAAGAATATAAACGAATTACACCAGATGAAGCATTAAAGTATTGTAATTTAGAGAATAAGGGAAAATTGAAAATATTCATAGGTTACGCTCCCGGGGTGGGGAAGACCTATTCCATGCTGAATGAGGGAAACAGAAGGGCTGCACGTGGAAAAGATATTGTTATAGGTTATGTAGAATCTCATCAAAGAGAAGAAACCGACAAACAAATTGGAGCCTTGGAGGTTATTCCCCGAGAAAAGGTTGAATACAACGGTACAGTTATGGAGGAAATGGATACTGAGGCTATAATTGCAAGGAATCCTGAAGTAGTCCTTATTGACGAACTTGCCCATACAAATGTTCCGGGGTCAAGGCGCCAGAAAAGATATGAAGATATTGAAGAAATCATATCTAGCGGTATAAACGTTTTAACTACTTTGAATATTCAGCATATGGAGAGCTTGAATGATGTTATAAGGCAAATTACCGGAATTGCAGTAAGAGAAACAATACCCGACTATATTGTTGAAAAAGCGGACGAGGTCGTTGTTGTTGATATTACTCCCGATGCTCTGCAGAACAGACTGAAACGCGGTGATGTATATGATTTGGAAAAAGTACCTCAAGCTTTAAGAAACTTTTTCAGAAAAGGTAACCTGAATGCACTGAGAGAACAGGCATTAAGGCAAACAGCAGAAGAGGTTGACGAAGACCTGGAAGAATACATGAAGGAGCACGGTATAAAGGAAAACTGGAGCATCGTTGAAAGAGTTATGGTATGTATTGGTTCCAGCCCCTCAACTAAAAAGCTTATACGGCGTGGTGCAAGAATTGCCCGCAGATATAAATGTCAATGGATGGTAGTAAGTGTGGACTGTACTCATAGATTAGCCGCAAAAGCCACTATTAAACAAAATGAAACACTGGAAAGTTATCATAAGCTGGCGAGGCAGCTGGGGGCCGATGTAGTAACTTTAACAGGCAGGAGCATTTCTCATGAGCTTGCAAATTTTGCCCACGAACGGCATATAACTCAAATAATTATTGGGCACTCCAGGAGGACCAGGCTGCAGACACTACTCCGCGGTTCAACAGTTTCCAAGCTTTTAAAGCAGACAAAGAACATCGAAGTACATGTTATTCCGAATGACATATAGCGAAGGAGTAACCTCTACTTGGTGGAGAAATTTATTCTTCGTTTTAATTAAGTGATACATGTTTTGAAAATAAAAGCTACCCGGAGGCGTTTTACCGGGTAGTTTATTATTCATCATCATCAATTTTATAGCATTTCTTTTCTTCGTCTTTTGAGGAGATGTAATAATTGAGCTTGTATATCAGATAAAAAATTACCGTCGTGCTGAAAAGCATTCCGATTTTTGCATAAAAATTTTCCATAGCCCCATCTCTTTTCTGTATTCCACACAATCCCCACGGTCTGGCAATATAGCATCACTTTTTTCTGTGGAAAGAAATCTTTATTTCAGCCTGTTAAATATTTCGAGGTTAGCCCTAAGTACATTAAAGCTCGGCTCGCCGAATATTCCCAGAGCTCTGCCGTCTGTATATATGTCTACAATTTCTTCTAATTCCTTTGTACTTAGGCCACTTGCTTTTGAGATGGCAGGAATCTGTATTCTTGCAGCTTCAGGGCTGATATTTGGATCAAGTCCCGAGCCCGAGCTTGTCAAAAGGTCGGTAGGAATATCTTCTTTTTTTATTTCAGGATTTGTCTTTAGAAAAGCATCAATATCCTTCTTTACACGTTCAGCCAGCGCAGGGTTTGACGGTGCAAGATTAGCTGAACCTGAGGAGACTCCGGAATAGGTAGCTTTACCATCTATGTCAGGTGTTTTGTCTTCGTGTGTATAAGTATTGTAATTTACTGCCGACACTCTTCCGTGGAAGAACCGGAAATCTGTAAAGCTTTGACCAAGCAGCTCAGAGCCCACTGCTTGACCGTTACTTTCTATAATGCTGCCGTTAGCCTGCTTATGAAAAACCAGCTGACTTATTCCAGTCATTGCTAGAGGATATATAAAACCACAAAGTATAAATAACGCCACTGTTACTGTAATTGCTCTTAAAAATACTTTCATACGTTAGCCCCTCCTTAAGCCAAATTCAAGACCTTTAAAATTGGGTTTATAAGAATATCTATTGATTTAATGCCTATAAATGGAACTATTATTCCACCTAACCCGTAAATAAGCATGTTCTTTGCAAGCATTGCTTCAGCACTCATGGGCCTGTATTTTACACCTCTCATGGCAATTGGTATCAAGGCCGGAATAATAATTGCATTGAAGATAAGTGCGGAAAGAATGGCACTCTGGGGAGTGGAAAGGCCCATGACATTTAACAAGCTCATTTGTGGTATGGTTATTGTAAACATTGCAGGTATGATGGCGAAATACTTGGCTACATCATTTGCAATACTGAAAGTAGTCAGAGAGCCTCTGGTAATCAGAAGCTGTTTCCCGATTTCAACAACCTCAATTATTTTAGTCGGATCGGAATCCAGATCAACCATATTGGCAGCTTCCTTTGCCGCTGTAGTACCACTGTTCATGGCAAGCCCCACATCAGCCTGTGCCAAAGCCGGGGCGTCATTGGTTCCGTCCCCGGTCATGGCAACAAGCCGGCCTTCGGCCTGTTCACGTTTGATCACAGCTATTTTGTCCTCGGGCTTGCATTCTGCAATAAATGAGTCAACTCCTGCTTCTTTTGCTATAGTCTCAGCAGTCAACGGATTATCACCTGTACACATTATTGTTTTAATACCTATTTGACGCAGGCGTTCAAATCTCTGAACAAGTCCCGGTTACAGTATCCTTTAAATAGATCACACCCATTATTTTCTTATCAACACATACCACTAGAGGAGTACCTCCAAGTTTGGATACTCTGTCCACATTAATCCGCAAATCAGCAGGAATTGATCCGCCTGCGTCGGTAACATATTTTTGTATGGTATCGGAGGCACCTTTTAGTACTTGTGCTCCGTTGGGAAAATTTAAACCGCTCATACGTGTCTGACTGGTAAATTCTACATTTTCAGCCTTATCATATTCCAATTTATTTATACAAACACCTTGTTTGTGCGCTAATTCCACCACAGAACGTCCCTCAGGTGTTTCATCTTTTAGCGAGGCAATCAAAGCAAAGCGGGCAATGTTTTCCTGTGTTGATTTGCCAACGGGGATAAATTCCGCTGCCAGCCTGTTACCGAAGGTAATGGTCCCGGTTTTATCAAGTATCATGGTATCAACGTCCCCACAGGCTTCAACTGCTTTTCCTGACATGGCTATTACGTTAAAGCGTGTAACCCTGTCCATGCCGGCGATACCTATGGCTGACAATAATCCTCCTATGGTTGTGGGTATGAGACAAACCAACAAGGCAATCAGGGTGGATACTGGAAGCCTCACACCTGTATAATCGGCCATAGGATAAAGTGAAACCACCACAATAAGGAAAATCATCGTGAGACTTACAAGAACGGTTGTCAAAGCAATTTCATTTGGAGTTTTCTGCCTGGAAGCACCTTCTACCAGACGTATCATCCTGTCAAGGAAGGACTCTCCCGGAGTAGCCATAATTTTGATTTTCAGCCAGTCGCTTTTTATTTTGGTGCCACCTGTTACAGAACTAAAGTCTCCACCAGCTTCTTTCATTACGGGAGCTGATTCACCTGTAATGGCAGATTCATCAACAAAGGCCAAGCCTTCAATAACTTCACCGTCATTGGGAATAATGTCTCCGGTTTCACATAAGACTGTATCTCCCTTTTTAATTTCATTTGAACTTAATATATTAATATTGCCATTTTTGTCTATAAGCTTTGCCTGAGTGTCTTTTTTGGTTTTCTTCATGCTTTCAGCCTGGGCTTTGCCTCTGCCTTCTGCAACGGCCTCGGCAAAATTGGCAAAGAGAATCGTAATAAAAAGAATTGCTGCTACAATTGCGTTATATAAGGCATTGCCGTTTCTCTCAATTAAATTTGGGAAAAAAGCTAAAAGGAGAGTAATCAAAAAACCTACTTCTACTACAAGCATTACAGGATTTTTTATCATAGCTTTTGGATTTAGTTTTTTGAAGGAATCTTTTATTGCATTTAGTAGTATTTCCTTGTCTATCCAGCTTTTCTTTACCTGCCTGTCATTTTTATTCATATCGTAATCCCCCTATCTTCCAAGTGTCAGATGCTCTGCAATGGGTCCCAGTGAAATGGCTGGGAAGAAGGTCAGGGCTCCTACAATCAGCACCACAGCTAATAAAATGAAGGTAAATAGCATATTATCTGTCTTAAAGGTTCCAGCTCCCACAGGAACCTCTTTCTTTACTGCCAACGAACCTGCTACTGCCATTAGAGCTATTATGGAAATATACCTTCCAAGGAACATAACAAGTCCAGTGGTAATATTCCAGAAAAAAGTATTGTCTGCTAGACCTTCAAAACCGGAACCATTGTTGGCAGCTGATGAAGTGAATTCATAAAGTACTTGGGAGAGGCCGTGAAATCCTGGATTTGTAATACCTGCCAGACCCGATTCCGTAAAAAGTGAAATTGCGGAGGGAATCAAAATAATTAATGGATGAACTAAAATGGTTAATGCAATTAATTTCATCTCTTTTCCTTCGATTTTCTTTCCCAGAAACTCAGGTGTTCGTCCAACCATCAAGCCACATAGAAACACAGCCAATATGGCATACATTATCATATTTATAAAACCGACACCTTTGCCACCAAACACCACGTTCAGCATCATTTGCGCCAAAGGCACCAACCCGCCGAGGGGAGTCAGGGAGTCATGCATGTTATTAACAGAACCGGTGGTAAATGCTGTTGTAACTGTCGTGAACAGAGATGTTTGTGCAATCCCGAAGCGTACCTCTTTACCCTCCATGTTACCCATAGTCTGACTTAATCCTGCTGCTGTCAATACGGGATTTCCCGCTTGTTCTGAAAAATAGGATACAGACTGGAAAATTGAAAATAATATAGTCATTGCTGCGAAAATAACCCATCCTTGTTTTTTGCTTTTCAGCATCAGTCCAAAGGTATAGACAAGTGATGCAGGAAGCAGCATCATGCATAATATTTCAATAACATTTGTAAGTGGCGTAGGGTTTTCAAAGGGATGCGAGGAGTTCGCTCCAAAAAAACCACCTCCGTTGGTACCAAGATGTTTTATGGATTCCAGACTTGCTACAGGTCCTAGTGGAATATCCTGCATATTACCCTCAATAGTGGTTACTGTCTGATATCTTGAAAGTGTTTGCGGTACGCCTTGCCATACCAGGAGTAAGGTAACAGCAACCGAAATGGGCATTAGTATTCTTGTTGTTATTCTGATAAGGTCCACAAAAAAATTCCCAAGGTTTTTTGTTTTGCCTGTTATTCCTCGCATAAACGCCGCGGCTGCAGCAAAACCGGTGGCAGCAGATGTAAACATTAGAAATGTAATGGCTGCCATTTGTGATAAATAGCTTAATCCCCATTCGCCGCTATAATGCTGTAGGTTGGTATTTGTTATAAAGCTTATTGCTGTATTGAAGGCAAGCCATTGTTCCATTCCTACGTTTTGATTAGGATTTATGACTAAATACCCCTGAAGCCTGAACAGCAAGAATACAAGCACCACCATTATAAGATTTGTTGCAATAAGTGAAAGAACATATTGCTTCCAGCCCATTTCAGACCTTTTAACACCTGTGAGCTTATAAATCAAGCCGTCAACCCTGTCAAAGAAGGGATCAAAAACAGACTGTTCACCTGTTATGACCTTATATATGTATTTGCCGGTAGGAATCACAAGTGCTGCCAGAAGAGCAAGAGTTATCAGTATTTGAATAATATCTATTACCATGTTACCCCCAACTAAAATTTTTCCGGGTGAATCAAAACATACCCCAGATACAAAAATAATATAACTACAATTCCAGCTAAAATCGACATAATTACAACCCCCACAATTAATCAATCTGTCTGCTGCACCAATTCAGAAATAAAATTACTGGTCCGAAGCAGATTAATAAAGTCATCAATAGTATTAAGTCAAACATATTCGCCTCCAGTTCAAAAATAAACCTCCATATTTGTTAAACCGTTTGATCCCTTTTCACAGTATTGATTATAATTCCGAATGCTTGTCAAACTAAAGCCTGATGAAATTTGATTACTGCTTTCGCCCATACCGTAAAAAGCATTTAGTCAAAATTAGCACCTTCACTCATAGCGCTGTCTCTTTTTATTTACAAAATGCGATAGTATGGTAGCTTGATAAAAAATACCCGTAATCATATACTAAAATTAGAAATTTATATGTATGAGGACTTGTAAATGACTAAGACGTTAAAAGGCAAGATATCGATATTATTCTTAAGTCTGGTTATACTGACTGCCATTGTTGGGATCACTGCTTCAATAAACCTTTTTAACCTTAGCAAGGCAATTGACAGTTTAATGATTGCAAACTATAAAAGTATAAATGCGGCGGCAAAAATGACAGAAGCCTTGGAACGTCTGGATAGTGCGGTTTTAATATACATAAGTATTGATACTGATAAAGGAAAAGAGCTATTCGCTAACAACAATGAGGAATTCTTAAAATGGTATAATGTTGGAGCAAATAATTTAACAGAAACAGGAGAAAATGGACTTATTGATAGTATTAAACAGTCCTATTCCAATTATGTTAAACTGTTTTTAGATTTGCAGGAGATACTCAGTCAAAAGGGAATTGTAGAAGCAAATGCATTCTACAATGAACAAATGATGCCGAATTTCATTAGTACAAAAGCTGAACTAGAGCAGTTAAGTGCATTAAATGAAAAAGCTATGTACGAGAGTAAGGCTTTAGCCACAAAAAATGCTGAAAATTCCATGTATTTAGTTCTAAGCATCTCCATATTTGCCATTATCGGAGGTTTTGGAGTATCCAGATTTTTTACAAACCGATTTCTGGCACCAATTACGTCGTTGACTCAGACAATGAAATTGATTAAGGCAGGAGATTTAAATCAACAGTCAAAAGTAAATACCAAAGATGAAATTGGAGAAATGTCTGTAGAGTTCAACAATATGACCAAACGTCTGCAGCAGTATGAGCAGAGCACTCTAGGGAATTTACTTGCTGAAAAAAATAAATCCCTTGCGATTGTTAAAAGCATCTCAGACCCATTGATTGTACTTGACCCGGATTTTCGAGTTATTCTTATGAATAATGCTTTTGAAAGGATTTTTAGCGTCAGTGAAGAAGGTTTAATAAATAAGCACTTTTTAGAAGGTATAAGGAATGGGGAGATTTTTGACTTTATTTCAAATACCTTTAAATCAGGGAGTGAAACAAAACATAAGATTTTTTTATTTAAAGTAGATAATGCAGATTACTACTTCAATATTATAGTTACAATTGTTAAGGATAATAATGCTAACCTTTCAGGTATGATAGCTATTTTTCAAAACGTGACTCAATTAAAGGAACTCGAAAAAATTCGTACCGACTTTATTGCAACCATATCTCATGAGTTCAAAACACCGCTTACCTCAATAATGATGGGAACTGATGTACTGATAGATGAGGGGCTTGGACAGCTTAATAATGATCAAAAACAGTTTATACAAGCCATCAGGGAAGATAGTGACAGGCTGGCTAAACTTGTTAATGATTTATTGGAGCTGACTCGAATTGAATCAGGAAAGGCTATGTTTAAACTTAAAGAGTATAACATTTCTGATATTGCTGAGTGCTCTATGAAACCTTTTTATCAATTGGCGGAGCAACAGGATAAAATTCTTTATTTCAACTGCGACGATGATCTCCCCCGTGTAATTGCCGATTTTGAAAAGATCACCTGGGTGTTGAACAACCTTATATCCAATGCATTGAAATATACAAATGCAGGAGATGAAATCAGTGTTACCGCATTGAAAGAAGAGAATTTGATATATGTTACGGTTAAAGATATCGGTACAGGTATTCCGCAGGAATATACTGATAAGATTTTTGAAAAATTCGTACAGGTAAAAGACGGTGATTTCGAGGTGCGGGGAACAGGGTTAGGACTGGCAGTGGTCCGGGAGATAATTGAAGCTCACCGGGGCAGGATTTGGTGTGAAAGTAAACTAGATGTAGGAAGCAGCTTCACTTTTACATTAAATATTGCAGAAAGGGAACAAAAGCAATGAAAAAGGTTCTGATTGTGGATGATACTATAAACATAAGGATGATACTTACTAAATGTCTTGAGCTAGAAGGCTATGAAGTTATGTCTGCCAGTGATGGGAAGCAGGGTTTGGAAATGCTTACGGCCCATACCTTCGATTTAGCCTTTTTAGACATAAAACTGCCCGAAATCCGCGGGACAGAAGTTTTAAAGAGAATCAGAGAGCTAGGTATTAAAACTCCTGTAATAATCATTACAGCATATGCAACGGTAAAAAATGCAGTAGATTGTACAAATCTGGGTGCTGTGGCATATGTTCAAAAACCCTTCTCAGCTGACAAAATAAGAAGTGTATTAAAAGAATTTGATACTAATTATATAAATACCGATAAAGAGTTAATAAATACTGAATCTATTATTGATAGTATAAAAACATCTCTGAATAACCACAAATATGATAAAGCTCTGGACATGGCTAAAAAAGCCTTATCAATCGAACTAAACACTCCTGAAGTGTATTTACTTATAGGTCAGGCATATGAAGGCTTAGATGATGTTGAGAATTCTCAGAGGTTTCAAAAGATATACAAGTTATTTGAAGTCTGATAAAGCCGTGCTGTGATATGCAAGGAGTATCAGAATAAAAATGAAGGGTTACTAAAAAAGTGGTTACATGTTTTTTTAAACTCTGATTTAGGACTTATATAGTTCACTTATACGTGATAATATGTTATAAATGGTTTTAATTAACATATACATTCTACATTTTAGGAGGTCGCTTAAAGTGAATAAGAAACTGATTGTTATCTTACTTGCGCTGCTTATACCTATGAGTATGAGCAATATTTTTGCTAAGGCAGCTATTGTTGAAAAACCTGATTTAAAGGTTTATGTAGATGGAATACTTGGGGTGTATTCGTCAAACCCCATATCTGTTGATGGAAAGGTTTATCTTCCATTAAAAGAATTGATGGTATATCTTGGCGTACCAAACGATAATGTACATATAATTTGGAATAACTCCAATAAGAGTATTACTGTAAAAAAAGATTCGACAGAGATTATTCTTAAAGTGGGCAGTAAAACTGCTAAAATTAATAACATCTCAACAAGACTGGATGCAGTACCGATAATTTACAAGAACAAAGTATATATCACGCCTACAAGTTGTGGAAAGTGCTTTAAAAAAAGTTCTAGATATGAAAGAAATTCAAACAGAATTATACTTGGTCAAAGGCCTGATTTGAAGATTAAACAGGTTATCGTAAGTTCGGCGGCACAGTTTGTTAAGGAAATCGGATCCGATACAAGAATCTTACTCAAGCCCG
Source organism: Bacillota bacterium (assembly GCA_023431385.1). Classification (GTDB taxonomy): domain Bacteria; phylum Bacillota; class Clostridia; order Acetivibrionales; family DSM-1351; genus Ruminiclostridium. Next base: position 10,895 of record JAEYWA010000128.1, read on the forward strand.
GCATATATAATCTTTCTTCAATCAAGCAAACCGACAGCGACGATAAAAAGGTAACCTGGCAGGAAGTATCAGATGGTAAGGAGTTATATATCAGCAATATTTCCAATCTAACGATCGAAGGTCCGAATACCGGGATTGCTGAGTTGGTGATTGATCCAAGGTATGCAGAGATTATTCGTTTTAAGGAATGTGATAACGTCAATATTAAGAATATTAAAGCAGGTCATACACCAAATACATATGAGTGTGATGCCGGAGTGCTTTCCTTCGAAAAATGCAATGATATATTAATAGATAGTTCTGAGCTTTATGGATGTGGCAGTATCGGTCTTAATTTATATGAAACAAAAGGGTTGAACTGTACCAATACAAAGATAAATCATTGTTCTCTTAGAGCGGTGCAGCTTTTTAATTGTGAAGAAATATTTTTTACCGGTTGCAAGCTTTCTGACCATGAAGCTTATAGTAATATTGTTTACATTGTAAACTCAAAAACCATTAAGTTTGAACAGTGTGAGTTTTCAGGCAATAAGTCTTTTGAATGGGGATTTTTTGAGGTGAGTAACTCATCAGACTTGTTAATAGAAAAGTGTAAGATACTAAACAATTCTCAAAAATCAAATGGTACCTGGGATGAGAAAGCATATTTCTTTAAAACGATAGATATTTTGAGTGACCAAGATAATAGCGACAGTGTTATTGTTGTCAGGGACACTGTTTTAAGTAATAATTCCTGTGATTACTTCTGTGATGATGAGGCTTCGGTTACATTTGAGAATTGTACTCAGACCGGAAATTCATGGAATGAATAACCCGCAATAAATAGACCGGAGAAGTACTGTTAACGTACGAGGAAACTTATATTAATACAAACATAAAAGGGAGCTTGTTATCAGACAGGCTCCCTTTCAACTGTGCGCCCAGCATGGGCGCTTTCTCGTTGGTGTAAGTCCGATACGGGGGTTGATAGTGCCAACCGTTAGCCAAGAGCAAGGGTGTCCTCGGTGACGAGGAATCTGAAGGAAGCTGGAGGCAAAGTTCCGGTCTGAGGAACACAAACTGTATATAAGGCATAGACTTGTTGGGCGAGTTTGCAGTACAAAATGAAGCTATGCTGCACAGAAGAGGAGAGTAGGTTTCTCGAAACCGCTATACAGGTGGCGTGAACGTAGCATAGGCTTCCGTGCGGAACAGACTGTAGTATTGAGGAAGCTTCCTAACGGGAGTGGAGCGAAGGAGCCTTTACAAAAATTAAAGTCTCTTTTTATATTCGCTGATTGATTCTCCAAAGAATTTTTTAAAGCAGTTACTGAAATAATAGGCATCGCTAATACCGACAGTATCGGCAACCTGGTATGCCTTCAGGTCGGTTGTATTAATCAGTTCAAGTGCCTTCTCCATTCTGATTTTTAGCAAATACTCTGAAAATTTCTGACCGGTTTCTTTTTTGAAAATACGGCTTAAGTAGCTGAGATTAATATAAAAATTATTGGCAACGGAGGACAGCGATAAACCGGAGTCGGATATATGTTCATGCAAATATACCTTGATATTTTCAATAACAGCTTTCCCTTTTCGGGATCGTATCAGATTAATTGAGGCTGTAATTGTGATAATGAGTTTTATGATATAATTTTGCAGATTGTCAGCGGAAGTAATTTCAAAAATCTCCTGAAAAGGAAATTCTTTATAGCCAAGGACATCCTTATAGGTTAAACCCATCTCTGTGATGGTATTTAAAATCTTTGAAATCACATTAACACAGATAACCTTCAATTGTTCAACAGAAATACTGCCATCTGCATCTAATTCCTTAAACATGGACTCTATAGTACTAACAGCTTTTTCTTCCAATCCTGCTTTAACAAAGAAGATAATTTCGTCTGATTTGTCACTTTGTACATACTGCTGCTGCGTGCTGAAGCTCATGTCATCACGAAAGGAAATGATCTGGTTATGACATGAAAATCTGCTGAATTTTAACGCATCCAGCGCTTCACTGTAGGATCTGCTCATATATTTAAGATCGGTATAGCTATTTCCGATGCCTATAGAAACAAAGCATTTCAGTTTATTAAAAATTAGTGCCTTTAACTGTTCGTAGCGGTTTACAGTATTGACCCTGGAATTGAGAGAGAGAACCACTATTCTTTGACTGTTATCTAAGAAAATTTCCACAGAGTCATTACAAAAAAAGCTCTTGGCAATTTCCAGGCTTTGCATTTGCATGAATAACCGCTGTTCTTCAAATATACTGCCTGGCAATTCAGAACGGCTGGCTTCAAAGAGGGATATTTGTAAAAAGTCAGGAAGCCCATCCGGATAATAATAAGATAGTCTCTGCTTTATATCGGTCATATCATAGCTATTACGTATAATGTCATTAAGGGTTTTTTCCTTCAAATATACAAAGTTTTCCTGTAATTGTTGCTTCAACTGGTCAAACTCTGACCAGTGCTGCTGTTCAGCTCTAATTTCTTCCTTGAGCTTATTTGCAACTTTTTGAACCTCTGACTTATTTAAAGGCTTCAACAGCAAATCGGAGATGCCAATATTAATGCTTTCCTTTGCATAGTCAAAATCCTTAAATGCAGTTAAAATGACAATTTTTATGTATGGATAATCCGCTGCAATCTTGCGGCTTAGTTCAAGGCCATCCATATTCGGCATCCTAATATCTGTAAACACAATTTCTGGGTTATAATCCTCTATCAGGTTCAGCGCTTCCATACCATTGGAGGCTTCACAGACTACCTGCATTCCGAGTGACTCCCAGTTGACACAAATGCAAAAAAAACGACGGGTAGTTTCTTCATCATCTACGATCATAATTCTTGTAAGCTTTTCATGTGACATTTGTTACACCTGCTTTCCTGGAATAATAACTGTTATTTTTGTACCTTGGTTTTTGATGCTTTCAATTTTGTAAATATGCTCAGAGCCGTAGTAAATTTTTAATCTTTCTATGGTACCACGCAACCCAAAACTGGACATGTTAATTTCCAGATTGCCGCTCATCAGGGTATCAACCTGTTCCTGATCCATGCCGACACCATCATCCTCAATGACTAGAACTGTATTTGCCTCCTGCTGCTTAACACTAATATGGATGCTGCCGGGTTCGCCCTTCGGACGGATACCGTGATAAATAGCATTTTCCACCAGAGGTTGAAGTACAAGCTTCGGTATTTTCACATCAAGAGACTGCTCATCTATATCATAGATATCTTCAAATATATCCGGAAACCGGACTTTTTGTATTATAAGATAATTCTTTGTCAAATCAATTTCTTGTTCAAGTGAAACAATCTCATTGCCCTTGCTTAAACTCATCCGGTAGTAATCGGAAAGAACAAGGACAAGGCTGTATGCGTCGTTATTTTTGTTGGCCGTAATCATGTAGGCTATGGCATCCAGGCTGTTGTACAGAAAGTGAGGCTTGATCTGTTCCTGCAAAACATTGAGCTCTGCCTTCCGTTTGACGCGCTGCTCTTTTACTACTCTATCTATAAGATTTTGAATTTCTTCCACCATGGTATTGTATTCAAGCTGTAAAGTACTGATTTCCCTGGTATTTGCCTTAATATCCACCTTGCAGAACTCACCCTTTTCCACGGAGCGCATGGATTTGGTCAGCGCCTTGACTGGCTTGGTAACAAGCTGTGAAATAAATAAAGCACAAATGAATATCAGTATACTGTTGCAAAGTATGATCAGAAACGGAATAAATGTTATCTGAGTGTATTCGCTGGCCATATCATTGAATGATGTTATTGCAGCATAATTCCAGTTATGCTTTCCGATGCCCGATAATGAAGAGACTAAATATTTGGTATTTCCAATGGTCATGAAACCGGAGTTTGCTGACATTATTTCTTCAATTGCGTTGCGGCTCAAATCTGTATTGTTAAAATTAATAATAATGCCGTCCTTGTTAAAAACTGCTATATCATAATAGCTGTTGCTTTGAAGGGAATATGTTTTCTGTAGCTCTTCAATCGGGATATTGATTATCAAAAGGCCGATAGGTTTGGCGGTTTGTGTGCTGTTAATCAGGCGGATAAAGGATAAATAGTTATTTCCATAAGACTGCTCAAAAAAGCCTCCGCTATCAAGCTTTAGAGCATATTTACCTTTTAAGGATACAATTTCGGGATACCAGTCAGCATCCTGAAAGCGAGAAGTTATCTGCATTCTAGGTGATTGCTTTGAAACAGAGTAGGTGTTCCCACTAAAATCGAATATATAAATAGAAGAAATGGGTGAAAGAGAATCCATATATAAAGTCAGAGAAGTCCTGATTATTTGAGAATACCTTATGTCTGGCAGATCCGAACTGTTGGATAACGCCGATTGGATGGTTTTATCAGATAGAATCATTTTTGAATAATTATCAACATTGTAAATAGTGGAATCAATGGTAGAACTGATCGTATTAAGTGTTTGCTGTGAAATGCTACCTATCTTGCTTTCCAGAATCCGGTTATTTACAGTTTGCAAAATCAGACTGCTGCATAATATGGATGAAGCAAATAGAATAAAATAGTATATTGCAAATTTTGTACCGATTTTCATATTCCGAATAAGGCTATCAAGAAAACGGAACGGTTGTATCATAAAATCAATCTCCCTAAATTTATGGTTATGTAAATAATTTCGCGTATTTATAGTTCTTATATATCAAGTGGATAACAACCATCTTCGCTAATTATTGTCAAACCAGAATGATCAACAGTATTATGTACACTAATAAAATACCATAAAATCCACATTAAGTACTCAATTTTTGAAAAAAGGTCAAAATATTTAATCATATGGTAAAACCGCTATATGTTTTTAGAAGACAGGCTGCTTTATAATAAAAAAAGATTTTAAAATCAAAATTATTTTTGGGAGGAAACAAAATGAAAAAAGTTCTCTGCTTAATTCTTACATTGGCTATGATTATAAGTATTACAGCCTGTGGATCGGGAGAAAAATCATCCAATGCAAGTGGAAAAACTGGCTCCGAAAGCCAGGCAGTCGTGAGCAACGGAGCAACAGAAGAGACCTCTGCAAAGGAGATTCCTTTAACTATGTGGTCACTTTATTCAGATCCTAACTCAAGTGACGGAGATGCGGTTGCTTTCTTCAAATCTATGGAAATCCTCAAAAAGAAAATGCCAAATGTTAAGATTGAACATACTGGCACAGAAAATGAGGCATACAAGGTTAAGATGAAGACTTCGGCGGCAGCTAATGACCTGCCGGATATTTTTTATTACTGGGGTGCAGGCATGGTTAAGCCGCTTGTTGACTCAAAGCTGATTATGCCGATTAATGACTATATTTCAGATTATACAAAAGAAAATTTGCTTAATGGGACATTGAACTACTTTACATTTGATAATAAGCTTTACAGTTTGCCTTACAATCTTGCGGTTGTTTCACTATATTGCAATAAAAATTTATTTAATAAGTACAGTCTCAAGCTTCCCGAGTCTTATGATGATCTTTTAAAGGCTGTTGATGTATTTAACGCTAACAATATTACACCACTTTCTCTCGGTGAAAAGGATCTGTGGCCCGGCATTATGATGTATGGTATTCTCGGTATTCGTATGGCCGGTGCTGATGAACTCAATGCAGCGCTTATGGGAGAAGGCGATTATAATACCAAAGGCCTGCTTGCCGCAGCTGAAAAGCTTCAGGAGCTATCAAAGCGCAACTGCTTCGGAAATAATTATATGAGTATGACTCAGGACGATGCAGTTGCATTATTTACTCAAGGTAAGTCAGGCATGATGTTCATGGGCAGCTGGATCAATAGTAATATTGAGGCGAAGGATTCTAAAATTGCTGGTGCAACTACAGCAATCAATTTCCCTAAGATCAGCGGTGGTTCCGGTGATATTAATGAATTCCACGGCGGCAGTGGTGCTTCTTTCTTTATTAATTCAGAAACAAAGTATCCTGCAGATGCTGTCAAGGTAGTTGAAAGCATAACAGAAAATATGTCAAGAGAGTCCTTTATAGCCGGTTCAGGTTCTCCTGCATGGAAAGCCGATTTCAGTGATGTTAAAGATAACATGAATCCCCTGTCTCTTGAAATCGCTGATCTGACTGCAAAGGCTACGAAATACGTATATTCCTAAATGTTATTCCGGACAGTGCCGATTCCGATACTATTATGAATCAGGTTGCAAATCTGATTGCTGGTAGTGTAACACCTAAAAAGTTTATTGAAAACCTGCAGGCGATGCGCGACTAATTTATCACCAAATTATTTCGAAAATGATCCGGGAATTATTCCGGATCATTTTTAAAAGGAAGGATGTTAGGCATGGAGAGAGTCTTAGGCAATAAAAAAGTATATTTAGTATTTGTATTGCCGGCGTTTATTATTTACCTTGCAATTGTTATTCTACCGATTTTTATTTCAGTATACTACAGTTCATTGGACTGGAACGGCTTTGGAGACGGCGTATTTATCGGATTTAAAAATTATTTCAAAATGTTTTCTGACAGCAAATTTATAATTGCTGTAAGAAATTCCTTGACTTTAGCGGTTGTTGCAGTTTTAGGACAGATTGTGCCCGGCATGCTTCTTGCACTGATATTGTCACGCGGTTTTAAGGGTGAAAAGGTTTTTAGAACCATTTTTTTTATCCCTGTTGTCATTTCAACGGTTATCATAGGGCAAATGTTTTTGAAAATATATAATGCCGAATACGGTATGCTAAACTCAATTATTTCCCTGACAGGTATCGGTACAACTAATGACTGGCTTGGAAACACCAAAACAGTGTTGATCTGCTGTTTTATTCCTGTTGCATGGCAGTATATTGGTTACCACATGCTGTTACTCTATACAGCGGCAAAGTCTATACCTACAGAAATTTACGAGGCGGCGTATATTGATGGAGCAAATGAGGTCAGTATTGCGTTTAAAATTACAATTCCTTTGATCAGCAATATGATTAAAACCTGTATTGTTTTTGCTGTAATAGGTTCGCTTAAATTCTTTGACTTGATTTGGATTCTCACCAAGGGAGGCCCGCTGCATGCCAGCGAGGTTCCAAGTACCATGATGTACAATACAATATTCAGCAGAGGTGAGTATGGCTATGGCAGTGCTACAGCAATTTTTATCATTGTGGAGTGTCTGGTTTTCTACCTGATTATTAATAAACTGTATAAAGTAAATGACATCACATATTAACAGGAAGGAATGCATTAATTATGAAAAATAATGTAATTAATATAAATAAAAAAGAACCCGAAATCAGATATCTGCAAAAATTCAGCCTATCAAAAACAGTTATAGGTGTGTGTCTGACTATATTTGCTTTTATTCAGATTTATCCGCTGCTGTTCTTAATCTTCCTTTCTTTTAAAAACAATAATGAAATTTATAGCGGTAATGTTATGGGCTTGCCGTTGGCCCTTCGTTGGGAAAATTATAAGTTTGCAATTGTAGATGCAAATGTTGCACTATACTTTGTAAACAGTGTATTTGTTACAGCGATAACAATCATTGTGTCGGGTATCTTGGCCTGTATGGTCGCGTATGCGCTGACCAGAATGAAAATTAAAATCAATAGATACGTTCAAACTGTTTTCCTGATGGGTCTTATGGTTCCGCTTCATGCAGTGCTGCTTCCAATATTTATTGTTCTAAAAAATTTGAAATTGATCAATTCCTATCAGGCTTTGATTATTCCGTATATAGCCTTTGCTTTACCAATGGCAATCTTTATTATGCTTGGTTTTTTTAAGACGCTGCCGAAGGAAATGGAAGAGTCTGCTTTTATTGATGGCTGCGGTATTTACAGGACCTTTTTCCAGATAATTTTACCGTTGGTCAGGCCGGCGATTGCAACCATTTCAATTTTTACCTTCCTTTCTACCTGGAATGAAATGATGTTTGCTATTACATTTATCAGCAAGAAGGATTTCTGTACATTAACAGTTGGTATAATGCAGATGGTTGGCCAATATACGACAAATTGGGGAGCACTTGGCGCCGGTCTTGTTGTAGCAACAATCCCGACTATTGTCTTATATATTTTGCTGAGTGACCAGGTGCAAAGTGGCTTTACTGCCGGTGCTATTAAAGGTTAATCTAAAAATTGGAGGTATTTATCACCCATACTGAAATTCTGTTGGGAATGGAAGGATAGTGTGAAAAATACATGTGGAAAGGCATCGTGACTTTCACACCGCAAAAGCCATTAAATGTCTTTTTATTACTAGTTGTGTTCGTACGACTTATGCGTATATGGGGGATTAATATGGAAAATAATGCTGGTATCCGGGTTCAAAGGGTTGGAAGGCTTTTGAGGAATTAATTATTTGGAGATTACTCTCCTGCGGGCAGGCTGCATGTCACATTCTATAAATCTAACGGTGAATTGCCTGCGTTTGGGGATTATTCTGTGGAGAACAGGATATTAAACTTATAAAGGGTGAAGCCTTGTATCCCTTTGGATTTGGATTTTTCTATACAACCTTTGGATATTCAAACCTGTATGCTCTAAGAAAATACTAAAAAATTGAGAAAGAATATCATTAAACATTGATGTTCAAAATGCCTGAGAGCCGTTTTATTGAAGGGAGTGTCGCAAAACTACTTAAGAGTAGGCATGATATGCTCCCTTCTAGGTAGACAAGTAAAATAATAAAAACTTGTTACCCAATTATTGCTCTTTGTAAACTTGGTAAAGTATCACGAGCAGCTTATTATAAATGGTTGCATAGAGGACTTACTAAAGGTGAGATTACAAACCGGCTCATTGCTGATAAGATCGTAAAGATCCACGAAGAAAGCCCCGATAAAGGATATCGAAGAATATGGAATGATTTAGAACGATATCATGATATTAAAGCGAATGACAAACGTGTTTTACGCATATGTCGTAGACTGGATATAAAATCAACAATTAAATATGCAAACAATGGTTGTACGAGGCAAGCAGCAAATCCACAATACATAGCTGGAAATCTACTAAACCGTGAATTTACTGCCGATGCACCGAATAAAAAGTGGCTTACTTACAAATCGAGTTTTCCATGTGAAACTGGAAGTTGTAGGAATGACCCAAAGCATGTCAAGAGTAGCAAAATGCATTGACAATGGTCATTGGAAGCTTGAAAATCTTCCATTCATAAAAAATATGGACAGTAAAATAAAGAGATATCTTTGGTTTGCCCTCCAGCGTATAAAAAGGGTCGACTTCCTTCGTGCAATGGATGAAGAAAGTTGTGAATCGGAAATGAATGAAGTATATGAAAGGGAGTATAACGTGTGGGGAACGGCCATTTGGCTGGAAGTATAAGGGCGTATGTTTGTAAAAAGACAAAACGGTTCATTCAGGATTATTCCTGCGAATGACGTAACCGCATCGGATAAGCTTATTATTAATGAATTACTGCCATGTTTGATTGATATTGATGATGAAGGTCTATTTAGCTTTAAAATTACAGAAGGAACATCAAATTTTAATATCTATCACAGGGACAATCCGTTAGAAAGTCAAAAGGCTTTGCAAGAAGCATTTAGTATTATATACCAATCTTTTAAATGGAATAATGGGTCAAGGGGGTTATATACAACGAAGACGAAAATGTAATACACAAGCCTGTGCCTACGGTTGATGTAGTTGACACGACAGCTGCAGGAGACTCTTTTACAGGTGCATTCGCAGGCCAACAACCATTCTACAGCAAAAGAGGATGTATGTAGAATGGTCGGTTTTCACATATTAATATACGCTTCAGTCCCTGCATATAATAATGGGGAGGTGTTTTTTATGAAGAAAGTAAAATGGGTTCAGCTTATAGTCATTATTCTAATAACAGAGTTGATAGGTGTACTTGGCAGTTTATTCTCCGGAAACATGGGGCAAAGCTACGTATCTCTTAAGAGACCGCCATTGTCACCTCCGGGATGGCTTTTTGGAGTTATTTGGCCGATACTATACCTTCTGATGGGGATTGCTGCGTATATTATTTACCAAAAGCCGAAGACACCTGAGAACAAAAAAGCAATCACTTTATACTGGATACAGTTGCTTGTCAATTTTCTCTGGCCAATTATATTTTTCCGTTTTGAGCTGTATTGGATAGCGGTGGCAGTTATTCTTATATTGGATATTTTGGTCTTATTGACCACGGTGGAGTTTTACAAGATATCAAAAGTGTCGGGATACCTGATGATTCCGTATTTACTTTGGATTCTCTTTGCAACATATTTAAATATTGGAATTGCTGTAATGAATTAATTATAATAAATGAGGTGTAATGTTATGGATTATAAAGAAGCAGCATCCTTTTGGAAGAAAAAGGACGCACAGGCAGCCGTGCTGGATCGGGCTGCACTTTTGGATGAGATTGAGAAGTTCATTATGGCGCATAACACCTGTGCCCTGGCTACTGGCTGCAATGATTTTATCCGCTGTACACCCATCGAATATAATTATATAAATGGGGGATTCTGGCTGCTCTCCGAGGGGGGTATGAAGTTTTATGCTCTGGAGAGAAATAAAAATGTTTGTATTGCTATCTATGACAGCTACACTGGAATCAGACGATTGGGCGGGCTACAAATCACTGGTTCCGCAGAACTCGTAGAGCCCTGGACGAAAGAATACCTTGAACTGTTGGACTTTAAAAATATTCCTGTTGAAAACTTGAAAAAACTGTCGGTTACAATGTATCTTATCAAGGTCAAACCTATCCGCATGGAGTTTCTGTGTTCGGAGTTCAAAAAATTAGGCTTTGACTGTCGGCAACAATTGTGGTTATCAGGTTTTGATACAGCTCAATGATGAGTGTTACACATAGCGATGTAAAGTAAAATGTAAATAAAATCGAGGGAAAGACTGGATAATTTTACAATACTGAGTTAGTATATAAAATAATAAATTTTATGTATTAAGGAGTGGGAATAAACATGCTTATTCACAAAGGCACTCAGGAATTGCGAACAAAGAGATTGAGGCTAAGGAAGTTCAAGCCTACTGATGCAGCATTCATGTATAAAAACTATGCTACTGATAAGAGAGTGACCAGATTTCTTACTTGGGAGCCATACAAAAACATTGAAGATATAGAAATCTTTCTGGCAGATACCATTAACCAATATAAATTCATGAACGTTTATCATTGGGCGATAGATGTAAATGATGAAATTGTTGGAAGTATATCAACAACAGCTATAGACGAAAAAAATTGTAACTGTGAGATAGGTTACTGTATTGGATACAAATATTGGAATAAAGGAATAACTAGTGAAGCATTATCTGCCGTAATAAATTTTCTCTTTATAGAGGTAGGTATGCACAGAATAACTGCGAAGCATGATATCGATAATCCGGCTTCAGGCAAAGTAATGCAAAAATGCAATATGACCTATGAAGGGAAATTACGTGAGCATTATTTACGGCATGATGGAACATATTCAGATTCGTTAGTCTACAGTATACTATGCAGTGAATGTAAGGAAATAACCGCTATTTAAACAAATAAAGGGTCTATTGCAAAATGGCTTATTCAGTCAATTTTGCAATAGACCTCTGTTTTGTAAACTATTTTGACTCCATAATAGATGTATAAATAGCATCAGCGAGTTTGTCAAGGTCAGGTTCCCGGTCCGCCTTCATGCCAGAACGGACATCCATCGGTTCACCAACCAGCTCCATATTCTGCAAAGCCTCAACATGTTCTTTCATGGATTTCAATGCAGCACTTGCCCAGGTGTGATTACCTATTATAGATACCTTGCGGTTCTGTAAGCCAAGTACCGAAATATCTTTGAGTATTGCATCCATACCAAAATAAAGTTGCATATTGTAGGTAGGAGAAGCAAGTACCATATTGCTGTATTTCCATAAGTCCGAAATAATGTATGATGCATGAGTTTTCGAAACATCATACATGTGCATGTCACGAACACCACGCTGTGCGAGTTTATTAGCCAAAATCTGGACTACATTTTCGGTATTGCCATACATTGATGCATAGACAAATACCACACCTTTTTTCTCAGGCTCATAACGGCTCCATTTATCGTATAAATCAAGGATAAAGGGGATATTTTCGCCACGCCAGATATAACCATGTAAAGCACAGATCATATTGATTTCAAGTCCTGCCAGCTTCTTGAATAAAGCCTGAACCTGAGAACCATAACGGCCTACAATATTTGAGTAGTATCGCCTGGCTTCGTCAATATCAATATAATCCATCTCATCAGCAAAAAGATTTCCTGAAAAAGCACCGAAGGAACCAAAAGCATCTGCAGAGAACAAAATACCTCGTGATACCTCATAAGTTACCATAACCTCAGGCCAATGCACCATTGGAGCGGTATAAAAGCGAAGTGTGGTACCGCCAAAGGATAACTCATCGCCATCCTTAACCTCCATATAGTTAGAGGTCATATCCATTTCATAAAACTGTTCCATGAATTGAAACGTCTTTTTGTTGCCTACAAGTCTAACATTGGGATAACGACGCACAATGTCCTCAATATTGGCACAATGGTCGGGCTCCATATGATTTACGATTAGGTAATCGAGCTCACGGCCACCTAATACATGAGTAATATTTTCAAGATATA
>JAEYWA010000144.1 GCA_023431385.1 Bacillota bacterium
ATCAGTATACTGGATGTTGACGCTCAACTTTTGCGTTCAGTTACATTAAGTGATTTATATTCATATATGTCCTTTGTAAGCAATAACCGGGACAATACTTCTCATGCCCGTGCAAGAAAGGTAGCAAGTTTAAAGACCTTCTACAATTACCTGACTACAAAGGCAAAACTGCTGGACATTAATCCAACCAGTGAATTGGAGTCACCAAAAATCTTAAAAAGATTACCCAGATATTTAAATGTAGAGGAAAGCAAAAAGCTGTTGACTTCTGTTTCAAAGGTTGAAGGCCCCAATTCAGTAAGGGATTATGCCATACTTACTATTTTTCTTAATTGTGGAATCCGTCTATCTGAGCTTGTGGGAATAAATCTAAACAATATAAAGAATAATACGTTGACTGTTATAGGAAAAGGTGACAAAGAACGCAGTATTCCATTAAACAACGCATGTATCCAAGCTATAAACGCTTATATGAAAGTCAGACCCGTTAATGGCATTAAGGACCGGAATGCCTTGTTTATCAGTGGACATAAGCAGCGGATAAGTAAAGAGTCGGTACAGAAGATTGTAAAGAAGTACATAAAAGAAGCAGGTCTGGATCCACAAAGATATTCTACTCATAAACTAAGACATACTGCTGCAACCTTGATGTATAAATACGGTAATGTGGATATCAGGGCGCTTCAGGAGCTTTTGGGTCATCAGAGTATTTCAACCACAGAAATCTATACCCATCTGGATCAACAGCAGCTCAGAGAAGCAGTAAGTAAAAACCCTCTTGCAGATTTTGACTCCTAAGAATTAGCTGCCGACAAAGAGTAATCATATTTTTTCTACATGAATCATGTATTCCGATAATATAAATATACGCCGCTAACCTTTAAAGGCTGGCGGCGTAATATTTCGTATGGTCTCAACTCAGCTGCTGCAAAGATCATATATGGATATTCCTATGTACCTTCCATTCACCTAGCATATAGATCAAGATTGCCATTACGGGAAGCAGATATAAAGTACTGCATCATAAAACCAATCGGTCATTTTAATATCTACAAATGGATTACTAATCTCCTTTTGCTTTCCGGATGCGGATACATCTGATGCATGCGGTATAGCATCAGGCTCAGAAGCAAACATATCTGCTTGTAACATTACAACACATAAATGTATATAATCTATTTTTGCAAAAATACCAGAAATGTTATATTTGGGATGCAAACAAGGTTTTTATATAGAAATTGTCATTAGGGGCCGGTTATTATTTTGAGAATTCTAAAATCCAAACTGCTTTCAAATCCAGCTTAAAAGAAATTAGACATTAACCAAAGACTTTCTCCCCTTTATCGTTTAAAAATAAAATGAAATATATGCCTCTCTAAAATCCTTTTGTGCTGTTCGGGATATCGGTACTCTTCTACCCGTTTTGGTTTTAACTTCAGTTTGGGAATAAGTATCTATGTTCAATATATTTACAATATAACTTCTGTGGCATTTGAAAAAGCCTGCTTCAATACTCAGTTGCTGATCAAAAAAATATAAGGGGTCAACAGATTTCAGTGTAATTCCATGTATTAAAGTTATGGTTGTTCCTTTATGTGAAGCTTCTGCATACTCAATTTCATTAAGATACACCTTTCTAAACCCGTCAATAGTATGTATGACTTTGCTGCTTTGAGTCTTATTCTGTTCCTGAGTTACTTTATAAAGTACTTTTGAAAGCCTTATTAAATATTTTGTTTACATGTTTGTTTACTCAACTAAAAAATTATGTAAACATAAAATATTTACTTAATTTTACTGGATTTCTATTTTTAAGGTTATATCATTACCGTTCAATCCCGATTATCGACATTTGAGTCCAATAATATAGAAAAAGAGCCAATTTTATGTTATTATATTAAATTATTAATGTTATGTAAACGGGAGTTTGCTATGCAGAAGACTAAGCAATCAGCAATTTCATATATTATTCTAATTGGGGCATCTACTTTATTTATGCTTCTTTTTGCGTACAACACAAGCCCGCTTTTTAAGTATATTGGCGTAGATAGCGGTATGTATCTTGTTATTGGCAAGGCAATGGCACAGGGTGAAACCCTTTATTCAGGTCTTTTTGACCACAAGGGACCAATTATTTTTATTCTTAATATGCTTCCTCAGCTTATATTTGACGGAACAATTGGAGTATGGTTTACAGAACTTATTCTTCTGATAATTTCTTCTATATTGATATACAAAATTGCAGACCGCTATATTAGAAATGCTTTTTCTCTTTGTGTACCCTTTATCTATATTTGGGTAAATGTTACCTTATTCAACGGCGGAAATTATACCGAGGAATACAGTAATTTTTTTTGTGTGATTTCGCTGTTTATTTTCGATAAGTGGCAAAGGGATAAAAAGCTGACCTCATCGATGTCATACATACTTGGATTGTGTTTTGCTTTTGTATTTTTTTTGCGTCCCAATAATGTTGCATTCATTATATCAGTTATTCTTTTCATGGGAATTTATATGCTTATGAAAAGTCGGGAGAAAACAACGAAAGTTGGCAAGCCAACATTGCTTATGTTAATCAGAAGTGCTTTAATTTTCTTCTCTTTAGGAATTCTGACTGTAATGTTTCCTTTAATTATTTATCATTTGTTCACAGGAACACTGTATGATATGTTTTATGCAACAGTTTTACATAATATTAAGTACTGTGTAACTGGACATGAGCACTTTCGTCTTATTCCTAACGGAAACAGTGCGCTGCTTTTGTGCTTTTTTATTGCTTTAGGAATAAATATTGTTGCCATGTGCACCTGTTATTCAAATAGCGAAATAAAAATGGGCAACTTTATCTTACTCTCCATACCTCTTATTTGCTCTGCAATATTGATTGGCAGGCATCCTTTTATGTATTATTGGACACTGCTTGCGCCTTTGACCGCTTATTCTGCAATATTTATTATTAAGCATGGAATGAATATCAAGAAAAAGTCTCTGTCAGTGTTTTCCTTGATTATGGTTTTTGCATTGATGTGTACAAACAGCTTTTGGGGAACGGAAATACCAGAGAAAAAAAGTTATATTACCGAATACAAAAGCAATGCACTCCAAATGTATGATGTGATACCAGAAGAGGAAAAAAACGCTTGTTTTGCTTATAATATGCCTTCAATGTTTATATATGAAGTAAACTTAAATACCCCCTGTAAGTACTTTACTATGCAAACCTGGATGGCTAAAACCAATCCCGATATTGCAGAATATTGTACCCGTTATGTAAAGGAAAATAATCCAAAATGGATTTTATCGTATTTCAATTTCGAAAGCGACAATACAAATCTTGAGCTCTCAACAATTATGAGGACAGGCTATACTCAAGTATTTAACAATGATTGCGGATATTTATACAAGAAGGTGGAGACCTCGCAATGAAAAAAATAACAATTGTAGGTGCAGGCCCCGCTGGGCTTACTGCTGCTTATGAAATTCTTAAAAATACAGATAAATACGAGGTTATAATTCTCGAGCAATCCGATAGAATAGGCGGCATTGCCTGCACTGTTCAACACAACGGAAATTATATGGATTTAGGTGGACATAGATTTTATTCCAAATGTGACAGCATAACAAAATGGTGGCACGATGTTCCCGGTGTTACCTTGCTTAAAAGAATACGCAAGTCTGAGATATATTATAACAGGAAATTTTTTGATTATCCTATAAAAGCAAATTTTAAAAACCTATATGCCCTTGGCATTAAAGAGCTTGTATTGATTTTAGTCCATTACATAAAGGCACAGCTTATAAAAAAAGAGGAAATTTCTCTTGAAGACTTTTATATAAACCGCTTTGGGAAAAGACTTTACGAGCTTTTCTTTAAAAACTATACCGAAAAGGTCTGGGGAATATCTCCGGAGAAAATCTCGCCAGATTGGGGCAGTCAGCGAGTTAAAGGGTTAAGCATTTTTGAGGTTATAAAGGACAGCCTTAAATCTGCCTTGCAGCTAAAAGACAACGGTAATACTCAAACCTCGCTGATTGAGGAATTTTACTACCCGACATATGGTCCCGGGGAGCTTTGGACTGCAGTTGCCCAAGAAATCGAAAAAATGGGCGGTAAAATCTTAAAGAAGAGCTATGTAAGGAAGGTCAATACAGAGAAAAAGGAAATTGTATCGGTTTCATATATATGTGACGGCAAGGAAATTTTAGAATATACGGATATTCTTATATCTTCAATGTCTATAAAAAACCTTATTTCAGGTATAGAAAATGTACCTGAAACTATAAGAAAAATATCAAAGGGTTTAGTTTACCGTGATTTTATAACTGTGGGTGTGCTGGTTAAAGACATGAACATAAAAACCGATAACTGCTGGATATATATGCAGGATAAAAGTGTCAAAATGGGCAGAATTCAGATTTTCAATAATTGGTCTGAAAGCCTTGTGAAAGAACCTAAAAATACAGTATGGCTTGGTCTTGAATATTTTTGTAATAAGAATGATGACCTTTGGAACAAATCAGATGAAGAAATGGCAGATTTAGCTGCAGATGAGCTTGTAAGGACTGGAATTATTTCAGACAAGAATGTTATAACAGATACACATATCGAAAGACTTGAGAAGGCATACCCTGCCTATTTCGGAACGTATGAGAAAATGCGAGAAATCAGAGAATTTCTGGATAGCTTTGAAAATTTGTATTGCATAGGCAGAAACGGACAGCATCGCTATAATAATATGGATCATTCAATGCTTACCGCTTTTGAATGTGTGAAAAGTATTACAGATGATTTTAAATGCAAGGATAATATTTGGAAGGTAAACACTGAAAAGGAATATAATTAAATGTTTAATTTGTTATCTTTAAAAAGAAACAATTTAATAAAAGCTATTGCTTTGAGCATATCGCTTCTTGTGGTATATGTTTTGGTGTATTTGCTTAACCTTCAAAATAGTGTTCAAGGCATTATGTTATTCCTTATCATTTCAGCAGCTTTAATGGGAGGCTACCACCTATGCCAAAAATTTGACTCAGAAATACTGGTAAAATACATACTATTTATCGGCTTTGTCATGAGAATTGGCTATATGCTCTACACGCCCTGTACCTTAAGGCAACATGATTTAAAAGCAATTTCGATAGATTCTGATGGGCACGCCGCATACATACTAAATATTCTTAATGGACATTTACCTATAAGCAATGAGGGACAATTTTATCACCCTCCCCTTTATCATATCTTAAGTGGTCTTGCTATTCTTATGCTTAAACCCATTTTGCATTTAACCAATGAAATAGACATCATAAACTGTGCTAGACTTGTTTCCTGCATCTTCTCCTGCATAACTCTTTACTGTGTAAAGTCTCTTTGTGCAGAGCTTAAAACAAATAAGCTTATTCCCCTATCGCTGGTTGCCTTCTTGCCAAACTTCTATCAAATGGGCGGACGGGTAAACAACGATGCTATGGCTATGTTTTTTATGGCAATGATTTTACTTTTTAGTATTAGATGGTATAAGAATCAAAGCATAAAAAATACTGTTATCCTCGCCCTGTCCTTCGGACTTGGAATGATGTCAAAAATGTCTGTCGCGGTATTTGCAATTCCCACAGGTCTTTTGATGATATATGTTCTGGTTAAAAATATAAAAAACCATAATCTGCTTAAAACAATTAAAAGCTTGAGTCTTTTTGCTGCAGTAAGCATATCTCTTGGTCTTGCTTACCCAATACGGAATTTGGTTTTGTTTAATCAACCCTTTAATTATGTGTTTGATGTTGGTAGTGCTGGATTTGCCTCACAAAATTATTCATTTGCACAAAGGTTTCTGACATTCCCCATAACAAAAATGTTTAACCCTGTATATAACGATGTGTCTACAGATTATAACGTCTGGATGTATCTTTTAAAGGGTGGCTTATTCGGTGAATTTCGGTTTAATATTTCAGCTGCCATACCTGTCATGATGCTTTTTATTTATGTACTAATAAGCATTTTGATGATTATATCAGCTGTTTGGTCCTTAAAGGACAAGGATAAAAGCATAAACTATCTAGAGTTGTCAGCAGTGGTGCTTATAGTATCCTATATAGCATTTAACCTAAAGTACCCCTACGGCTGCACAATGGATTTTAGGTATGTTGCACCTGTGTTTATTATTAATGCACTTATTTTCGGAAGATTTCTTGATTTGAATAACGATAAAAAGTACGGCAAAGTGCTTTATAAAATATCAGGTGTAATGGTTTTAACATTTTCAATTTTGTCGGTATTTATGTTCTGCGTGATTTAAAAGCTTAAATGACTTAAATTTTACCAAAAAGGTAAATCAAGTATAAATTATATTTTTAAAGGAGGAAAGTATAAATGAAACACTTTTCAAAAAAATTGTCTTGGCTACTAGCATTTGTGCTAATTTTTACAAGCTTGGTATCCACAGGCATCCCAGTTTATGCATCAGATAGAATCCTCATTGACCAAAATACCCAAGATGTATTAATTCCAACCGGAACAGAAGTGGATTCTCCTTACAGAACCGTTATTTGTTATTATGAATCTGCCGATTCGAACAATATTCTGTACTGCGACACTAGTGCATATATAATTGGCACCTATGATATTGAAAATATGGCTCTTAAAACATCTGCATGGCGTATTACGTACTTAGAAACAGTAACGCTAAATGACTCTTCAGGCAGCACAGCATGCGTATTCAAAGCATACCCAGATACTTCTATTGAAAATTTAACTGTAGGCTCAACAATGGCCTTCCCAGAGGGTACAACACTAACTACTACAGGTTCAGCTATCAATGTAAGCATTTATGTGGACGATACCAAGTTGGGGGAGGATTCTACAGCCTCCTCTAATTATACTCTACCGTCTGCATCAGACCTCGCTTCGCTTGTAGGTGAATCAGAGTTCAATTCAGCTTTGGCAGCCAAAGGCTACCATTTACCTGATTTGACAAAGCTATATTATACTGTTGAATTTACAGACAAAAGCACAATCCCGTATAGCCTGAAAATAACTCTTGTGCCGACAGTGGAAGTAACCTTTGATGAAAACACAGGAACACCTGACTTGGATGGGACAAAAATGTATGCAACATTCAAGGGTCCAATTGACAGTACCAAGCTCCCGACAGCTTCCTTGGCTGACAAAGACTTTTACGGTTGGTATAATACCGACAATAGCTATTATGCATATTTCGAAGATGTTGCAGATGCATACTTAACATATCTTCGTCCTGTTAACAGTACAACTGTACTGAAAGCTATGTATCAGGAGAAAAAGCCTGACTTTAGGCTCGATTTAACAAACAAAAAAGTGACAAATCTTCATAAGAACAGAAGCTATGACTACTCAAAATATGGGGGAAGTATAAGTACAGATGATAACGGAGAATTTTCGTATGAATCAATATGGGGTTCTGAACTTCGTTTGAATTCAAATAATGAAGATACAACTGTTCACTCAGATTTTGTTTCCCTTAAACACAGTACTCCAAATAAGCCGGTGGTTGAATACACTGCAACAACTGCAAGGATTACAAATACAAGTGAATATACAGGTTGTGAATTTGCTATTAGAGCAACAAGTGATTACTATGGCAAATTAAACTGGGTAGATTCTTTTTCATTTACTGGACTAACACCAGAAACAGAATATAATATCTTTGTTAGACACAAGGCAGATGAGAATGGGTTTGAAAGCAATGAAGCTGAATCCTTAGCTTTTACACTTTTAGCCGTAAAAGCAGTTTCCAACGAAGCTCCAAATGGTGTGACAGTCGCCGCTATTCCAGATCAAACTCACACTGGCAGTGCTATAGAGCCAACGCTTTTGATAAAGGATGGAGACAAAACACTTGTCCAGGGTACAGATTATTCAGTTGCCTATACAGACAATACCAATGTGGGTACAGCAATTGCAACTGTAACCTTTAGTAATGACTATAGCGGTAATATGACAAAGAACTTCAATATCGTAAGCTACAAGCTTGTTTCCTTTGTTGGAAACGGAGGTTCAGGAACAATGTCAAATGTATCAGTAATAGACGGACAGCAGTATACGCTGCCAGCTTGTACATTTACTGCTCCGGCAAATATGACATTTAAATCATGGAATATTGGTGGGACAGAATATGCAGTAGGCGCTATTTTAACAATTAATACTGATACAACCGTTATAGCTGTTTGGAAGGAGCTAGTGAAGGATCCTGAGAAAGTGGAAACCCCTGTAATCTCACCTAACGGTGGCACTTTCAGTGGTTCACAAACTGTTACTTTGTCAACTGAAACCGCAGCTGCAACAATTTACTATACAATAGACGGTACAGTACCTACAACCGAAAGTTTAGTTTATTCAGAACCTTTTACAATCAGTAGTTCGATGACAGTAAAGGCCTTTGCTGTTAAAGATGGAATGACTGGTAGTGATATTGCTTCTGCAAGCTTTACAAAAAGCTCTTCAAATAGTGGTGGAAGTACTCCCCCCACAAACACAACCTCAACAAATACTGCCCCAACAAATACAACCCCAACAAATACAACCCCAACAAAGGTGGAGCCTACACCTGCAGAAAAATCCAAGAATGAATTTGTTTTAACAATTGGTAAGAAAGAAGCAGAAGCTTTTGGTGAGGAAAAAACAAACGATGTGGCTCCGATTGTCAAAAATGACAGAACAATGCTTCCTGCAAGATTTATAGCAGAAAGCCTCGGTGCCGAAGTTATTTGGAATGGCAAAAAACGGGAAGTCAAAATTAGGGGTAAAAATATAAAAGGCGAAGAAGTAGAAATCCTTCTCTATATCGGCTCAGACATTGCCTATGTAAACGGCAAAGAAGTAAAACTAGAAAGTCCTGCTTTTATCGAGAATGGCAGAACATATACACCTATCGGTTTTATAGCTGAAAACCTTGGTGCTAAGGTTGAATGGATTCAAGCAGAGCAGAAAGTTGTTATTACAAAAAAAGATAATTAATTATTACTAAAAAGGGGATGTAACATAAGCCCCTAAAATCACAAGTTGCCCCATGTAAAATTTAACGATTTTATGTGGGGTTTTCTGTATCTTTTGCTCGTAAATTTTGGTATAATATAAGTGTTGAAATGCTGTATTT
>JAEYWA010000162.1 GCA_023431385.1 Bacillota bacterium
CAGCCCCTAAATGACGCTAAACTAACCTGTTAACGGTTGACACTTCTCTCAGCCATTTCAATTGCCTTTCTTACCATACTTCCGCAATCTCTTGAAGAAACTGATCCCCAGCCCTCAGCTGAAACTTTATTGTAGACTCCAAGTTCTTTAGCAATTTCCTCTTTTAGGGCTTCTGACATTGTACTCTTACGTCTACTCATAGTTAGTGCCTCCTTTTTAGGCATTTTTACTGTGTAACAAATATCATCGGAGTAATCCCCAAAACCGCTTTTTCTCCTCAAATTAATACACTTTTATGCCTAGATATATTTTAGCGTTCACAAATATTTTGTCACCATGTACAAAAAAATATAAAGGTAATTGTTATCACACTATCCACAATATACACATACTTTTTTTGATATTATTTTTACGAACCACAATATATGCTAAAAATATTATATTGGAATAACGATATTTTGTAGATAGGATTTAATTAACAAAAATTTATAAAACCTCATGTACTTATTCACATTTTGTACCCCTTTTGTGGATAATTACAAAAGGGCCTCTTTAGTTACAGCACTTGATATATCAGCGTTTCAACATATTTAATTTTTATCAGTGTGAATAACTTAAAAAAACTGTGGATAATACAATGTTTATCCACAGTTTTTTTAACACCATAACCTTAAGACAGTTTAATCTGTATTCAATTAATTATTCTATATTCATACTAATGTCTACCGAGTTTGCAGAGTGAGTTAATTTTCCAATTGAAATTATGTCCACGCCAGTTTTGGCTACTTCATAAATAGTTTCCTCTGTAATGTTTCCAGATGCCTCAACCAACGCCCTTTTATTAATCAATCCGACTGCCTCTGTCATTTTCTCATTGGACATGTTGTCTAGCATAATAATATCAGCTCGGCAGTTCAGAGCTTCCTGAACCTCCTCCATGGATTCCACCTCAACCTCAATCTTTACGGTATGGGGAATACTTGTTCTTACACGGTTGACAGCGTTAGTTATACCTCCCGCTGCAGCTATGTGATTATCTTTAATAAGAACTCCGTCAGATAATGAGAACCTGTGATTGGAACCTCCACCGGCACTTACTGCGTACTTCTCCAGAAGCCTTAATCCAGGTGTTGTTTTTCTTGTATCAGTAATCTTAACAGGTAAATCCTTTACCTTCAATACATATCTATTTGTCATTGTAGCTATTGCTGAAAGGCGCTGTAAAAAGTTTAATGCTGTCCTTTCACCTTTCAAAAGCGCTCCTGTAGGCCCGCTAACTCTTGCAATAACTTCTCCTGATTTAACACTGTCACCATCTTTAACCAGTGCGGTAAAATCAACTCTGCTGTCCAGCATTTCAAAAACGTGCTTAGCAACGTCAAGACCTGCTATAACTGCGTCTTGCTTTGCCAGAAACTCAGCATTGGAAATATGTCCCTCACTTATTATATTATCGGTTGTAATATCTCCTAAAGGCATATCTTCCTGCAAAGCACTCATAACCATATCGTGTAGATAAAATTTATCAAGCCTCATATTAACCTCCATGAGCCACATTGTGGCCACAAAATAGTATTAAAATATATATCCTTTATCGCAATGTTGCGAATAAAGGAGGTTAATTGGCCATGTGCGGTTTCAAAGTATTAGCTCAAACTCATTACTTTAATCATGTGTATAAATACTTTGAATATGTCGCACGGCCATAAATTCATAGGTTAGTTTGGAAGTCGGGCGTTAGTTAAGTCTTTCAAACTAACCTCCATGAGCCACATTGTGGCCACAAAATAGTATTACAATATATATCCTTTACTGTCTTTATCTAAAACTTTTACTATGTTCCTATTCCAATTCACATCATCGGTTTTATTAAAATCTGATCTGAAATGTGCTCCCCTGCTCTCTTTTCTTTCTAAAGCAGCTTCTATTACCAGAGTTGCCACCGTTAGCATATTGGCTACCTCAAGCTTGATGAGGCTGAAGCCTTTTATATTGTCAAATCTGGTATAGATACTTTTAATTATATTCTTAGCAGCTTCGAGTCCCAGTTCGCTTCGGATTATACCAACATATCTGGTCATAGTATTCTGAATTTCTTCTTTCATCCCATTTAGTATACTATCGTAGTCCTGGTTTATTTTGAAATTCATTTGAATACCTATATCTCCCCGGGAAAAGTCAGTTTCATCTTCAGATATCTTTCTGGCTATCTTTCTCCCGAAGACCAGACCCTCCAGTAAAGAGTTACTTGCTAATCTGTTTGCCCCGTGAATACCTGTACAGGCCACTTCACCACAGGAATAAAGCCTTGGTATATTGGTTTGTCCGTTAACATCCGTTCTAATTCCGCCCATACAGTAATGTTCCGCCGGGGCTACCGGAATATAATCCTTTGAAATATCTATTCCGTACTCCAGACAGGTTTTAAATATATTTGGAAACCTGTTTTCAAGGTATTCCCGGCTCTTAAAGGTAATATCAAGATAAACATTTTTTGAGCCTGTCAGGGACATCTCCTGGAATATTGCTCTGGATACTACATCTCTCGGAGCAAGTTCCATCAGTTCATGGTATTTTTGCATAAATCGTTCGCCGTTAGAATTCTTAAGTAGTGCACCTTCACCACGTACTGCCTCTGAAATAAGAAAGCTTTTATCTCTGGGGTGATAGAGGACAGTTGGATGAAACTGTACAAATTCCATGTCCATCGCTTCGGTGCCGGCTCTTAGACACATACCTATACCGTCACCGGTTGCTACTTCCGGATTTGTTGTATGTGAATAAATTTGACCAAATCCTCCTGTTGCAATAACAGTATTTCTGGCACTAAAAAACACCATTTTTTCAGTCAATTCATTAAAAACCAATACACCTTTACATTCACCGTCTTTAACAATTAAATCAACAGCAAAATGTCTCTCATATAATGCAATATTCTTTCTTTTCTGAGCTTCCTCAATAAGTTTGTCGCAGACTTCCTTACCTGTTGTATCTCCAGAATGAATTATTCTGTTAACACTGTGAGCACCCTCACGAGTAAGAGACAAGTGCTTTCCGCTTTTATCAAAGTTAACCCCGAGACTGCAAAGGTTTTTGATATTATCTGCGGCTTCCTCTACCAGAACCCATACACTTTCATCCTTACAAAGTCCAGCTCCTGCAAAAAGTGTATCCTTGAAGTGAAGTTGAGGTGAGTCGTTCTGTTCATCAAGTGATACAGCTATTCCTCCCTGCGCAAGGACAGAATTGCTAATATCCAGCGTTTCCTTTGTTATAATGCCTATCTGATAGCTTTCGGGTATCTCAAGCGAGGTATAGACACCTGCTATTCCACTACCGATTATAACTACATCTACATTTATAACTTCAATATTTATCCTTTTATCCTCTTCATCCATATGCTCTCCCTATGCTCCCTCCAAAAGAACCCACACGCAGCTTATTTTGCTACCATTAACATTCTATTAAGAGAATGAGATGCGCGTTCAATTATATCTTTCTCAAGATTTATTTCGTATCTCTTTAATGCTAGCGCATCATGAACACTCTGAAGAGAAGTCTTCTTCATATTAGGGCATATGAGACCGGTTGACATCATATAGAAGGTCTTATTTGGATTATCCTTATTCAGTTGGTATAAAACCCCCATCTCGGTACCTATTATAAATTTATCATGATCAGAGTTTCTCGCATAATCTATTATTTGTTTGGTGCTTCCCACAAAATCAGCCATTTCCTGAATTTCGGGCTGACATTCAGGGTGAACAAGCAGTATTGCGTCTGGATGCAGTTCCTTGGACGCTAAAACCTCTTTTGTCCTGATTTTATGGTGCGTAATGCAATATCCTTCCCAGAAAATAATATTCTTTTCAGGGCACATTTTGGCTACAAAACTGCCAAGATTTTTATCTGGAACAAATAGTATGTCCTTCTTGTCTATCGATCTTATAACAGCCAGAGCATTTGAGGAAGTACAACAAATATCGCATTCTGCTTTAACCTCGGCGCTTGAATTTATATAACAGACTACCGCTGCTTCAGGATACTTTTTCTTTGCTTCTCTTAATGCCTCAGCAGTAACCATATCAGCCATAGGGCACCCAGCATTAATCTCAGGAAGAAGCACTGTCTTCTCCGGCGATAGTATTTTGGCACTTTCAGCCATAAAGTGTACTCCACAAAAAACTATTGTATCTGCATTATTTGATGCACAATATTGGCTTAGAGCAAAGGAATCTCCTACAATATCAGCAATTTCCTGAACATCATCTACCTGATAGCTGTGGGCTACAATTACAGCATTTTGCTCTTTCTTCATTCTGTTTATATTGCTAATCATAGTTTGTTTATCCATTAAGACTACCTCGTATTTTGTTAATTTTTGAACAATGTATTATATATTTGACTTATCCAAAGTTAAAATACTGCATTAATTTTAATACTTATAATTTCCTTTGTAAATGCTTTTATTGCAAAAGTGTCTTTTATTGCAAAGAAGTATCATAAAGCATAGGTACAATAAAATTCTTATATATTCATGCTTTTATATTCATGTAAGTTAATTAAATTGTTTCGTCATATTTCTTTTCTTGCCTGCTCTCTGAAAGTGCTATATCCTAATGCCTTCCAACTTTTTTTCGCAATGGAGTTTTTAGAAATGAAGTTTAGCTCTACGAACTTTATTCCGTTTTCTCTGAAAAAGCTACAAATTAGGTTATCTAGTGATCTTATTATCCCTTTACCTCTATATTCCGGCAATACATACGCTGCTGCTATATATCCGACTTTTCTTATGCTGGATATGGGCAAATGGCATCCTGTAATCTCTCCAACAATTATTCCAACAACCTTTTCACAATCTTTAGCTATGTATATTCTTCTTTCATCACTATTGATATAACTTGATAGGTGCCTGCTTATGCTTTCAACAGATAGCTCTCCAAAGTCCCAGTATACATCTTTTGTCTCTCTTTTGTATAAAGTATGCCAGCTCATTATGTAATTGTGCAATCTGTTTAATTTCACTTAAACAGGCCTCTCTGTACTCCAAAAAAATCGCCCCCTTGTTACAGACCATATTAGCTTAGGTGGTTTAAACCGTCAAGAGCAATTTAAAAATATAGATAAACTTATAGATAAAAACAGAACCTTAAGCCATTCGTCTAAGGCCCAAAGTCTTGAGGTGATTTCTATCCGTTTTTACTTCACTTGTTCCAGGTAACAAAGAAAGCCTCAAGCTGTTACGCTCAAGGCTTTCATATAAATCTGGCAGAGACTTACTTTCCCGGGCCGTTTCCAGCCAAGTATTATCAGCACTGAGATGCTTAACTGCCGTGTTCGGTATGG
>JAEYWA010000185.1 GCA_023431385.1 Bacillota bacterium
GTCAGTACAACAGGGGTGACAGACCACAGGGCCAGTATAACAGACCACAAGGAGACAGACCGCAAGGTCAGTAAAACAGTGGTGACAGACCACAAGGCCAGTATAACAGGCCACAGGGGGACAGACCACAGGGCCAGTATGACAGACCACAGGGTCAGTATAACAGACCACAAGGCGACAGACCACAGGGTCAGTACAACAGGGGTGACAGACCACAGGGCCAGTATAACAGACCACAAGGCGACAGACCGCAAGGTCAGTACAACAGGGGGGACAGACCACAGGGCCAGTATAACAGACCGCAAGGTGACAGACCGCAGGGTCAGTACAATAGAGGTGACAGGCCACAAGGCCAGTATAACAGACCACAAGGTGATAGACCTCAAGGTCAGTATAGACAACAAGGTTTGGACATTCCAAAACCGGATGTCACTGTTGCTCAGGAACAATCCGATTCATTGAGAAATGAAGCGAGAAGGGAATTCCAGAGCAAGGATATTGATAAGAATTTCAAGAGAGAAGAAAAACAGAAAAAAGAGGCACCTAAGGTTTCAGCCGATAAAAAACAGAAGTTTAAGCCACAGAAGATTGTTATCGAAAAGAAGGGTGTTTCAGAAATACTCAATGAAGATTATATATTTGATGAATTCTACAGTGATGATGGTAAGAAGAAAAGGCTACCAAGAAACAAGAAGGAAAAGGTACAGGAAAAGTATATTCCGCCAAAGGCAGTTCTTACTTCAATAACAATACCAGATTCACTTACTGTTAAAGAACTAGCTGAATCATTGAAGAAAACATCAACTGAAATTATTAAGAAGTTGATGAATTATGGAGTAATGGCTACATTAAACAATGATGTTGATTTCGAGACAGCAACTATTATTGCTGAAGAATTCGGAGTTAAGACTGAGAAAGCTGTTCAGGTCAGTGAGGAAGATATCCTCTTTGATGATGTTGAAACTGTGGATGAGACTAAGTTGCAGCCAAGGCCACCTGTAGTTGTTGTTATGGGTCATGTTGACCATGGTAAAACATCATTGCTGGATGCTATAAGAAGCGCTCACGTTATTGACAGCGAAGCAGGCGGAATAACCCAGCACATAGGTGCTTATACAGTAAAAGCAAATGACAGAGCTATTACCTTCCTGGATACACCAGGTCACGAAGCGTTTACAGCTATGCGTGCCAGAGGTGCTCAGGTTACTGATATCGCAATACTTGTTGTTGCCGCAGATGATGGAGTAATGCCTCAGACAATAGAGGCAATAAACCATGCCAAAGCAGCAAATGTATCAATAATTGTTGCTATAAATAAGATTGATAAACCGGGAGCAAATCCTGATAAGGTGAAACAGGAACTTACCGAATATGGTATCGTTGCAGAAGAATGGGGCGGAGACGCGATAATGGTTCCGGTATCTGCAAAGAAGAGAGAGAATATAGACCAATTACTTGAAATGGTGCTTTTAGCTGCTGACATGCTTGAATTAAAAGCAGATCCTGACAGACAGGCAAAGGGTACAATCATAGAAGCAAAACTTGATAAAGAAAGAGGACCAGTTGCTACAGTTCTTGTTCAAAGAGGAACTCTAAAAACTGGTGACTCAATATTAGCTGGTTCTGCCTTTGGTAGAATCAAGGCAATGACAAGTGACAAGGGTTACAGTATAAAAAATGCAGGTCCTTCAATGCCTGTTGAAATCCTTGGTATGAATGAAGTTCCTGAAGCCGGCGAAGTATTTTACGCCGTAACAGATGAGAAGGTTGCCAAACAGCTGGTTGAAAAAAGAAAGTTCAAGCAGAAAGAGCAACAGTTCAAGTCCACTGCAAAAGTTACACTTGAAGATTTGTTTACACAGATTAAAGAGGGTAAGGTTAAGGATTTGAATGTTATCATCAAAGCCGATGTACAGGGTTCTGTAGAAGCTGTTAAACAATCTCTTGAAAAGCTTAGCAATGATGAAGTAAGAGTTAGGACAATTCATGGTGCTGTTGGAGCCATAACCGAATCTGATGTTACGCTTGCGCAGGTTTCTAATGCTATAATCATCGGGTTTAACGTCAGACCTGGTGCTAATGTAACTGAAGCAGCGAAGAACGCAGAAGTCGACATGAGAATGTATAGTGTTATTTATAAGGCTATAGAAGATGTCCAGGCGGCTATGAAGGGTATGCTCGAGCCAACTTATAAAGAGGTTGTACTGGGCCATATTGAAATAAGACAGATATTCAAGGTTTCCGGAATAGGAACCATTGGCGGTGCTTATGTAACTGACGGTAAGGTTCAGAGAAATTCAGAGGTCAGAGTTGTAAGAGAAGGTATCGTAATTCATGAGGGAAAACTTGCGTCTCTTAAGAGATTTAAAGATGATGCGAAGGAAGTTGCAGCCGGATTTGAATGTGGTGTATCTATTGAACGCTTTAACGATATTAAGGAAGGCGACGTTATTGAAGCCTTTGTTATGGAAGAAGTAAAGAGATAAGAGCATTTAAGTATTTTGGAATAGGTTGAAGTGGATTAAATTCCAATTCAACCTATTTGTGCATTTATAATCTTTAGTGGTTGGTAATACTATTTATATCTCATATCTCAATATTTGTTGAAGATTAATTTATGAAATGTGGAGGATAGATTTTATGGCTGATAGAATAGTCAGGATTTCTGAAGAGGTAAAGAAGGAAATAAGCAGCATAATTCAAAATGACCTGAAGGACCCCAGACTTCCAAATATGGTTAGTATTATATCCTGCAATGTTACAAAGGATTTAAGATATGCAAAGGTATATATAAGCGTTTTAGGTGATAATGAGCAAAAGAAGAATGCTATAAGCGCCTTAAAAAGTGCTGCAGGATATATCAGACGCGAGCTTGGACATAGGCTGCAACTAAGATATACTCCTGAGATACATTTTGAGCTGGACACATCTATTGAACATGGAATTTATATCAACAAGCTGCTGGATGATGCTAAGAAGGAATTTGGGGAATAGATTATACAATGAAGTTTCTAAATAATTGAATTTTGTCATACATGAAACGGAGGGAAAAATGGATAGGGAAATAGTCAAACTTATAGCTGAAGCAGGGGGAGTTGCAATTTTCCCGCATGTTTCAGCGGATGGAGATGCTATAGGGTCATCTTTGGCACTGGCTCTTGCATTGAAAAATGCCGGTAAAAAAGCGGTAGTATATATTGATGAGAATATCCCTGCAGTTTACAGGTTCTTATCAGGTAATGAACTTACATGTTTCTACGACCCTCAGGATGAGGTAATGGATGTAAATATCGCTTTGGACACCGGTGATGTAGGAAGGCTGGGAACCAGGGGAGAGGCCTTTTTTAAGGCTCCCTGTACAATAAATATCGATCATCATGTTACAAATACAAAGTTTGCGTTATATAATTTTGTTGACGTCGAGTCAGCTTCTACAGGTGAAATCGTATATACCTTGTTGAAAAAGTTAATATATCCTATTGACAGGGATATGGCTGCTTGTTTATATACAGCTATTTCAACCGATACGGGCGGATTTAAATACAGTAATACAACGGCTGAGACACATAAAATAGCCGCAGAGCTCTTAGCAACAGGATTAGATATCGGAGAACTATCTCAAAGAATTTTTGACAATACAACATATACAAAACTTAAGCTCACACAAAAAGCAATAGAAAAACTGGAACTTTACGAGGGCTGCAGGCTTGCTGTAGTTGTTATTTCACAGGCCGACTTACAGTCTACCGGTGCCAGTGACGAGGATTGTGATGGTATTGTCAATATAGGTAGATCGATTGAAGGAGTAGAAGTTTCTCTCCTCGTAAAAGAAAAAAATGCTGACGAGGTACGAATTAATTTGAGATCCAAAACCTATGTTGATGTATCAGAAATTGCTGCAGCTTTTGGTGGCGGAGGTCACAAGAGGGCAGCTGGATGCACTGTCAAGGGTCCTTTACAGGAGGTTAAGGATAGATTAACCACAGCTGTTAAAGAGAAACTGTAATAGATGTAATGTTTTTATAAAAAAGTAATACTAAAGGTTAGTCTTCCAAACTGAACCTTCGGATTTATGGCTGTGCGAAATATTCAAAGTATCTATAAATACCAGACAAATTTCATTACATTTTATTGTCGCCAAGCGGCTTATGGAGGTTATAATTAGGAAAATATGAATGGAATAATAAATGTACTTAAGCCTGCCGGTATGACTTCCTTTGATGTAGTAGGCTTTCTCAGAAGGGCCGTGGGTCAGAAAAAAATAGGCCACACTGGAACTCTGGATCCATCGGCAGTTGGAGTATTACCTATCTGTCTTGGAAATGCAACCAGGGCAATAGAATTTATAATTGATAAAGATAAGGTTTACCGCGCGGAGCTTACACTGGGTTCAGCAACTGATACACAGGATTCCTCCGGGAACGTGATATATTCACATGAAATTGAAGCAGACAACAAAAAAATTGCTGATACCATACTGAGTTTTATAGGTGAAATTGACCAGCTGCCGCCTATGTATTCGGCAATAAAAATCGAAGGTAAAAAGCTGTATGAACTGGCCAGGCAAGGTGAAACAGTTGAGCGGCAGCCGAGGAAAATCAAAATTTATGACATAAAAATTATCAGAATATGGGAAGAGCAGGCTTACCTGCCAGGAACTACATACAAGGAATTTTCAGATAAGAGGTCGGTCAAAAAAGCTCTTTTTGAGGTTCATTGTTCAAAGGGGACCTATATAAGGACTCTATGCCATGACATTGGTGAGAAACTTGGTTGCGGCGGGCATATGTCTTTTCTTGTAAGAACAAGAGCTGGAAGATACAGCCTGGAAACGGCATTAACCCTTGAAGAAATCAAAGTTTTAGCTGAAGCTGAACAGCTTGAGCAGAAATTAGTACCGGTGGAGACAGTATTTGAAGAACTTAACATAATACAGCTCCAGGAGAAGGATACTTTTAAGTATATTAATGGTGTATGGCTCCAAATAAATAATTTAAATTATGACTCCAACACCTTTGTCAGGGTATATGATAGTAATAGTATTTTTTTAGGTATAGGTGAAATATTTAATAATGGTGAAGCCAGGTACCTTAAATCAAAGAAGTTTTTTAAAGAGTAGTGAAAGTAGCTTAAAATGCAGATCGAACATAAAATACGGCTTAAAACCGCTATGGGTGCAAAAGCCACCTGAAGTGTCAAGCCACCTAAAGTGGCATAGGAGGTTAATATGCAGGTAATTCATGCTAATGATAAAAAATACTTTAATACTAAAACAGGAGTCGGACTCGGTAATTTTGACGGATTACATATCGGACATATGGCTCTGATTAACACACTTATACGCGAAGCTCAGCTTAATAACCTGTCTTCAATAGTTTATACCTTTACAAAGCATACTGAGAATATAATAAGAAAAAAACTGATTACCCCACTTTTATTGACTGAACAGAAAAAAATAGAATTGCTTGGAGAAATTCATCTGGATCACCTTTATTTTGATGAGTTTAATGAAGAATTCTCAAGACTTTCGCCTGAGGAATTTGTCAAAAAAATTTTAATTGATAAACTGAATATAA
Organism: Bacillota bacterium; assembly: GCA_023431385.1. Taxonomy (GTDB): domain Bacteria; phylum Bacillota; class Clostridia; order Acetivibrionales; family DSM-1351; genus Ruminiclostridium. The sequence continues at coordinate 5,577 of JAEYWA010000185.1, forward strand.
AGCTGGCAGTGGCAGGTTATGATTACCGCTTCGGATATATGGGGGAGGGCGATGTTGACTTACTTAAGGAACTGGGTCAGAAGTATGGTTTCAGAGTGGTAGTAATCCCCGCAATCAAATGTGACAATGAAGTTATCAGCAGTACAAGAATAAGGCAATGCATAATTAATGGTGAACTGGAAACTGCCTACAAGCTTTTGGGAAGAAATTATTCCATAACTGCGGAGGTTGTAAGCGGGAGAAGAATAGGAAATACCATAGGCTTTCCCACAGCTAATATTCATCCTGAAAGATACCTTGTGCTTCCTGCCAATGGTGTATATATTACAAAAACACAGCTGGACGGAAAACTATATAACAGTATGACAAATGTAGGCTATAATCCTACTTTCGAGGATGTTAAGGAAAAAACTGTTGAAACGCATATTATAGATTTTAATCAGGATATCTACGGTAAGAAAATTGAAGTATTCTTCCTTAAAAAAATCAGAGATGAAGCAAAGTTCAAAACAGTAGAACTTCTTAAGGAACAAATAGCAAAAGATATGACTGTAGCAAAAGAATATCTTGAAATTGAGGACGTAGTTTCAGAGTGTGATGGTAATGCTAACTCTGACCTGCGCTGAAAGAGCAAGAAAGGGCAATTTATGGAAAGGTACAGGATAATAATCACAGGTATAGTTCAGGGCGTGGGTTTCAGGCCCTTTATCTATAATCTTGCAAAAGATATGGGATTAGCCGGCTGGGTAGGTAATACCGACAGCAGTGTTGTAATAGAGATAGAAACGGAGGAGGCTACACTTTTAGGGTTTATCAAATCTATAGATTCACAGGCACCGGTTCTGTCAAAGATAGAAGCTGTAACTTACGAAGTATTGCCATTAATCGGTTTTAAGAATTTTGAAATAAAACATAGTGAAACTGTTTCAAAAGGACAGATATTTATTTCACCTGATGTTTGTACCTGCATTGATTGTATAAATGAACTGAAAAATCCCATGGACAGACGGTACAGGTATCCTTTTATCAACTGTACCAACTGCGGCCCGAGGTTTACTATCATAAAGGACATCCCCTATGACAGAGACAAAACTACCATGGGATGTTTTGAGATGTGCCATCTTTGCAGGCAGGAGTATGTCAATCCTGCCGACAGGAGATATCATGCTCAGCCCGTTTCCTGCCATGAATGTGGTCCGGTACTGCAAATTGCAGGTGAAACGGGACATATTGTATCGGCACTAAATAATAAAGAAAACTTGAGTGAGGTAAAATCAGGTCAGACGTATACTGAGCAGTGCCTTAATTATATTACAAAAATAATAATATCAGGCAAAATAGCTGCCATAAAAGGTATCGGCGGTTATCATCTTGCCTGCAATGCACTGGATGAAAAGGCTGTAAAGAGACTTAGAAGCAGAAAACACAGAGACGATAAGCCTTTTGCGCTCATGCTGAAAGATATGGAAACAGTAAAAAAGTACTGCTACATCAGTGAAAAGGAAAAACAGATACTAGAAGCTCCTTCTGCCCCCATTGTTTTGCTGAAGAGAAAGGAAGGGGTAGCGCTTCCTGATGAAATAGCACATTTAAACAATTACCTGGGAGTTATGCTTCCGTATACCCCTATTCACCATATACTGTTCAGCCAAAGTGATTTCCCCGAAATACTGGTTATGACCAGCGGGAATATCAGCAGTGAACCAATTTTCTTCACGGATAAAGAAGCTGTAGAAGGGCTTGTTGGTATTGCAGATGCATTTTTAATTAATAATCGGAAAATTTATATAAGAACTGATGACTCTGTTACGAGAGTTTTCAAGGATAGAGAATACATTATTAGAAGGTCTAGAGGCTATGTACCGAAGCCTATAAAACTGGATATTCAAAAATTGCTGGATATAACCGGTGCTGAAAGGATACCGTCTGTGCTGGCCTGCGGAGGAGAACTGAAAAATGTCTTCTGTCTGAATAAGGAGAATATGTTCTATCTCAGTCACCATATAGGCGACCTGGAAAATGAAAGCACCAACACTGCTTTTGTCCATGCCGTTGAACACTTTAAAAAGCTGTTCGAGATCGATCCGGAAATTATTGCCTTTGATATGCATCCTAACTATTTCTCAACTCAATACGGCCTTGAGCAGAAGACTGTATTTAAAACAAAGATACAGCATCATAAAGCTCATATTGCATCCTGTATGGCTGAAAATGAGCTCTCAGGAGATATTATCGGTGTATCCTTTGACGGTACGGGGTATGGGGAGGATGGCAAGATATGGGGAGGAGAATTTTTTAAGGGAGGATATTACGGCTTTGAACGTACAGGCAGGCTGCAGTATGTTATGATGCCCGGCAGCGATTCTGCGGTAAAGCATCCCTGGAGAATGGCACTTGGATATTTGTATCTGGCTGATAGTTTAAACTATATCGACTACAAGATATCAGGAGGAAGCACTCCAAATTATGGTTTACTGACTGAAATCAATTCCAGTGATATTGCTTTTACAATTAAAATGCTGGAGAAGAAACTAAACTGTCCTGAAACCTCCAGTATGGGAAGGCTTTTTGATGCTGTCTCTGCTTTGCTGAACATTAAGACCGACATAAGCTATGAAGGACAGGCTGCCATAGAATTGGAATATTACGCAAGGAATAGAGCTGCAAAGCCCTATGAGGTGACTATAGGCACCGATGAAGCAGGGGGCTTTGTGGTCAGGACAGATATGGTAATAAGACAGCTGCTACAGGACATTGAAGCAGGCAGCAGCCTTGGACTTATTTCATCAAGGTTCCATGCCACTGTGGCTGATATAGTGCTGAAAGGCTGCATTTTTATCAGAGAGACAAGCTTACTTAACAGAGTAGTACTCAGCGGAGGAGTATTCCAGAACCTGACACTGTTGGCTATGAGCTTAGACCTGCTTGAGAAAAATGGTTTTCAGGTATTTACTCATTCACTGGTTCCTGCAAATGACGGGGGTATAGCTCTAGGACAGGCCATTATGGCCATAGCCGACAGTATTGCCAAGAGTTGAGATTGAAATAGTCTCAAAATGATATTATACTTAATTATTAGAGGTTAGAAGTAAGAAGTAAGAAGTAAGAAATAGGAAGTAAGAAATAGGAAGTGAGAAGTTGGAAGTTAGAGGTTGGAAGTTAAAAGATAGAGTTTCTTAATATTTTTATTATTCACTAACAATACGAGGAGGTTTATTTATGTGTTTGGGATTACCTGCAAAGGTTATTAATATAGAAGGAAATAACGCAGAAGTTGAAATGATGGGGGTTGTAAACAAGATTTCCATAGAGCTTCTGGAAAATGTTAAGCTAGGGGATTATGTTCTGGTACATACGGGCTGTGCAATTCAGATAGTTGACCAGGAAGAGGCTTCCAAGACCATTGATATTTTTAATGAAATAAGGGAACTGGGAATCAAATAAATAGTCTTCACTATTTATTTTTCGTCACTACTAAGATATTAATTTGGATCTATTTAATATGGAGGTACTAAGAGAAATATGACAAATTATATAGATGAATTCAGAGACAAGGCAGTGATACAAAAAATTGTAGACTGCCTTAGTGCATATTCTGGAAGGAATATAAAAATAATGGAGGTTTGTGGTACCCATACAATGGCCATTTCCCGTTACGGCATCAGGAATCTGCTCCCCAAAAGCATTGAGCTTTTGTCCGGTCCCGGTTGTCCCGTATGTGTTACGCCAACCGGATATATAGATTGTGCTACCGAATTGGCAGAAGATAAAGGGATTATTATAACCACCTTTGGAGACCTGATGCGGATACCCGGAAATAACAGTACTTTGCTTTATAAAAAAGCTCAGGGCTGCAATGTTCAAATGGTATATTCACCGCTGAATGCCCTGGAGACAGCAAAAGCAAATCCAGATAAAGAAGTTGTGTTTTTATCGGTTGGTTTTGAAACCACAACTCCAGTTATTGCACTCTCAGTGTTGAGAGCTGAAGAAGAAGGAATAAAAAATTTTTCTATATTGACCGCAAACAAGACAATGCCTGAAGCTATCAAAACCTTGGCACAAGACAAAGAGCTGGCTCTTGACGGATTTATTTATCCTGGTCATGTTTCTGCAATAATTGGTACAGACTTTTTTTCATACGTTGCGTATAATATGGAAAAGGCAGGTGTTATTGCGGGTTTTGAGCCTCTGGATATATTGTATTCAATAAATGTTCTGTTAAAAAATATATCTAATGGTACTAATGTTTTAGAAAATGTGTATTCCAGAATAGTTCCCAAAGAGGGAAACATAAAAGCTCAGAGGAAAATGTACCAGGTATTCGAACCTATAGACGCTGTTTGGCGAGGGATCGGAATGATTCCCGGTTCGGGTTTGGGGTTGAAAAAAGAATATGAACTCTTTGATACCGAAAAGAAATTCGATATCAAGCCGAAAGATAGCCCAGAACTTAAAGGCTGTATGTGCGGTGAAGTTTTAAAAGGTAAGAAACGTCCTCATGACTGTAAGCTCTTTAAAACAAGATGCACACCTGAAAATCCTGTGGGAGCATGTATGGTTTCATCAGAAGGAACCTGTGCAGCGTATTACAAGTACGGGGAATAGTTAAGTGATTGACAATATAAGGAGGCAGCTCAATACCAAATGGATAACATAATAACACTGGCTCACGGAAGCGGAGGTTCTGCAACCCTTGCTTTAATAGAAAATATATTTAAAAAGTACTTTAACAATGAAATTCTTTCAGCCGGAGATGATTCGGCAAGGCTTAATATGGGAAATGCAAGAAATATTGTTTTTACAACTGACAGTTTTGTAGTTACTCCTATTTTTTTTAAGGGTGGAAATATAGGCAAATTAGCTGTGTGTGGTACGGTTAATGATCTGGCAACCAGCGGGGCAACACCTTTATACCTTAGCTGCGGCTTTATTATTGAAGAAGGCTTTAGTATGGACGAACTTGAAATAATTGTTGAAACCATGAGTATAACAGCGAAGGAATGCGGAGTGAAAATTGTAACCGGCGATACCAAGGTAGTTCAAAAGGGTGCGGTTGATAAAATATTTATCAATACATCAGGTATAGGCGTATTACCTGAAGCTATTGATATTTCCGGCAGAAATGCTAGAATGGGAGATAAAATAATTATTTCGGGAACTATAGGGGATCACGGCAGCTGTATACTCCTTGAAAGAGAAAATATGGGCTTTCAGGCTGAGATTAAAAGCGATTGTGCTCCACTGTCTGAACTTGTTAAAGATATGCTTGAAGCTGCTTCTGATATCCATGTACTCAGGGACCCCACCAGAGGCGGAGTTGCAACCACTCTTAATGAGATAGCAGTACAGAGCAATGTTACCATCAGCATAGATGAAGAGAAGCTCCCGATTAAAAGAGAAGTTCAAGGGGTCTGTGAACTTCTGGGTATGGAGCCTATGTACATGGCAAATGAAGGAAAGCTGTTGATATTCGTACCCGGAGATCAGGCTGAAAGAGTACTGGACGTTATTAGGAATAATAAGTATGGTAAAGACGCTTCAATCATTGGAGAAGTTATTAATGAAGGAGAAGCAAAGGTGGTTCTGAAAGCTTTAAGCGGAGGAACACGAATAATTAAGCTGTTGGCTGGAGATCAGTTGCCAAGAATTTGTTAAAAAACTCTATCTTAAAAGTTGAGTTTTAAATAAAAATAATATATTTTTTGAAAGGAGGAAACATAGTTTTGATTATTTCCATGAAGAATTTAGGTAAGACATATAAAAACGGTCATATCGAAGTTGAAGCTCTTAAAAATGCCAATATAGACATAGATAAGAAAGAGTTTGTGGCTATAATGGGACCTTCGGGCTCTGGTAAATCCACTCTGATGAATATAATAGGATGCCTTGATAGATCTACAAAAGGTGAGTATTGGCTTGATGGAGTTAATATATCTTCTCTTGATGAGGGGGAACTTGCCAGGATTAGAAATTTGAAAATAGGTTTTGTCTTTCAGTCCTTTAACCTTCTACCAAGGATAACTGCTTTACAAAACGTCGAACTGCCCATGATTTATGCTGGTATTGGGTCAAAGGAAAGGCGTAAAAAGGCTACCGCTGCACTTGAAAGAGTTGGATTGGCCGAGAGAATGCATCATAAACCAAATGAAATGTCCGGAGGACAAAAGCAAAGAGTAGCTATTGCCAGAGCACTGGTAAATTCTCCTGCTATTATTCTTGCAGACGAACCAACAGGAAACCTTGACAGCACCTCAAGTGAAGAGATAATGGCTGTATTTCAGGACCTCAACAAGGAAGGAGTAACTATAGTGCTTGTAACCCATGAGCCGGATATCGCTGAACATACGAAAAGGGTGCTGCGGTTTAGGGATGGTTTCTTAAAAGCTGATGAGCTCATCAACAACCCTCTGGATGCAAAGCAGGTACTATCAAAATTCCAGCTTGAGGAAGTGAAGTAAGTATAATTAAAGTAAGATTTAAAGTAAAGTACGGTAAAAAAAATAAAGTAAAGAAACAGATTAAAGGCTTTATATGTAGCTTTTTAATTTTTTAAAATTTCGAATGTCAAAATTTTCTTTTAGAGGAGACTTTTATGAGCGATAATTTAGTAATTGCTCCCGATAACGGGAACATTTCAAAAATGAATGTATTTCAAAGAGTAATCAGTGCTGTTTTTTCTCCGGGGAAATTGATGTATGAATTGGATCAAAAGCCAAGAGTACTGTTAGGAATTATATTAACAGCAATTACTCCTGTCATAATGATGTTCGGTACCTTTCCAATGTTTAAGGAATACTTGAGAGCTACATTGGAAACAACTTATGCCAATATGGGTATGCAGGTTTCACCTGAAATGTTTGAAAATATATTAAATGGTTCTGTTATCTCAACACCAATTATTGCAGGTGTTATGGCAGGTCTGATTTTATTGGTTGAAGCCTTGGCGTTGTGGCTGGTTCTAAAAGTATTCAAAGGTCAGGGCCGTTTCAAGCAGTTTTTATCTGTTATGGGATATTCTTCAATTATATCAGTTTTAGGTGCTATTGTATCTGTAATAGCCATTCAATTAACCGGAACATATTCAGATGTTACATATACTAGTCTAGCAGCGTTTTTACCGGATATGAAGGGTAGCTTTATTTTCGGAGTAGCAAGAAGCCTGGACGTATTTGGAATCTGGTATTTTGTTTGTGCTTCAATTGGTGTTGCGACTATCAGTAAGGTCGATAAAAAGAAGGTATACATAGTAATGGTAATATTGTTTATAATCATTGCAGCTTTTGGTGGCTACAATGAGGTTAAGTCTGCTGCTTTATTGAATTAGTACATATTGGGGGTAAATATTTAAAATGAAAAAGAAGATAGTTATTGGAATATGCGTAGGAGTACTGGTTGTTGCGTTAATAGCAGCTGCCATTGTTAAAAATTCGGGTTCTGCAGGCTCAGGTCCCGTATTCTCTGTAAATGTTGCAGAAATAAAAAACGATGATATAGGCTCATCTATTTCTGCAAACGGAACAGTAACAGAAGTTGAAAAATCAGAAGTATTCCTTGATACACCTGTTAAGGTAACAAAGCTGTACATTAAGCAGAATGATATTGTAAAAAAAGGTCAACAGCTTCTTCAGTTTGATTTTGATACATTAAACATGCAGCTGGAACAGGCCAAGATAAAAAAGAGAACCGATGAACTTACATTGCAGAAGCTTAAACTTACTGATCCTGCGTTAAGCGTTTCAGCGGCTCAGAATTCTCATAAGCTCGCAGAAAACAGCGTTGCTTCAGCTCAGAGAGCATTGGATAACGCATTAAAGGCTTTTGAGGATAATAAGGCACTTTTTGGCATGAAAGCAATTTCTAAGAGTGAGCTTGATGCTTCAGAAAACAAGGTAAAGGATGCCGAAGAAGCATTAAAAAGCGCCCAACTGAAACTTCAGGCCGAAAATGACAATGTTAGCTCTGCCCATAAATCAAAAAGTACAAAGCAGATTGATATTGAGAGCCAGGAACTGGTAGTTAAAAATAGTGAGTTATCTGTTAAAGATCTTGAAGGTAAAATTAAAAAGTACACTGATGCTATGTATGCTGCTATAGATGGAGTCGCTTCACAGGTTAATGTAAGCGAGGGTGCTTTCACTCCAAACGGTCAGACTGTGTACACTGTTGTTAATCCAAGCAAACTTGAAGTAAAGCTTAATATTAATGAATATAGTTCCAAGCTAATTAAACCTGGTCAGACTGTAGATATTACCGGTGACTCAATACCTGAAAAAGAGAAGGTAACCGGAAAAGTCAAGAGTATTTCACCTGTGGCAAGTAAGAATACAAATAATTCAGGCGGTCAGGAAACAGTAATACAGGTAATTGTAAGTATAGATAACATTACAGAGGCGATAAAGCCTGGTATCAGTGTCGATTGTGATATAAAAACAATAGACTTGAAGAACATACCTACAATACAGCTTGATATGCTCAGTCCCGATAAGGATGGCAATAACTTTGTTTATATTGTTGACAAAGACAAGTTGACCATGCGAAAAGTTCCTGTGGAAATTGGCAACACTTCCGACATGAAGGCTGAAATAAAAACAGGAGAAGTTAAAGTGGGAGATTTTGTAGTTGTTGGTCCAAAAGCTACGTTTAAGGATGGTGCAAGGGTTAAGATTGTCGGAGAATAAAGGATGGGGTAAATAGACAATGAATATTATTGAAAGCTTTAAGCAAGCGTTATCCAGCCTTCGAGCCAATAAGCTCCGTTCCATTTTAACAATGCTTGGTATTGTTATGGGTGTATTTTCCGTTATCACAATTGTAGCTATCGGAAATGCTACTCAAAGTTATATGGATAATGAATTTGC
>JAEYWA010000186.1 GCA_023431385.1 Bacillota bacterium
GGTTTCTAATTGTAAAGCATAACGCCGCACTCAGTGCAGGCAGCAGAATAGCTGCCAGTAATAAATACCAATCCACAGCTAATTCTCCTTTCAAAATGTTATTTTAACCCCTTATATTTTTTAAGAACCACCACTATAAAAATGCCTAATTAATAGTGATTATTCATAAAATACTAATTCTATATAATTAAATACGGATTTGTTGTATATCAATTGCTTAACAAAATACATAAGTCCACAGAGACATATCTCGTTTTAAATCATAATTAGAAACGGTCACTTAGTCAATCTTTCTTAAAGTTAAATAAAATAGTCAATTATTACTTTTATCGACAATACTCACTCAATGTCGTCCGCTTATTATTTTACAATAAAATTAAAAAAATTGAAAGCAAAAAGCCCATATTTCTAGGGGATTTAAATAAAAATTTGAATATTGTATACATACTTTACTATATGCTCCCAAAAGATGTAATGATTACAACGATTCTCAAATAAATAGAACTTTTGAGGTAACTGACATGTACTACCTGCGCAGCTCCTGGCAGAAAAGTAATTTTTTCTATCTTTACACTAAATAAGCAATTGGCTAATATATGAAATATATAAAATATATTTTTATGAAATTCGCTGACACTAAACCACATAAATTAATAGTATAATAGTAATAGTGGTCTAATGCAAAACCCTTTTAAACTCGGAGGAACTATGGAGATTTGGGACAAATATAAGGGCACAATTAAAAAAGTTGCTCTAATAGTGGTGATTTTCGCTTTTATATATTTTTCAATCAAATATTTTTTACCCTTTTTTGCACCATTTGTTATAGCTTTTATAGTTTCTTATATTAACGAGCCGGTGATAAGGCTCTTAGTTAAAATTAAAATACCCAGGAAGGTTGCTGCTTGCATATCATTACTGTTTACAATGTCAGTTCTTGCCTTTCTGATAACAATTGGAATTATAAAGTCATATAATGAGTTGACTTCACTTAAGGATAACATTAATACCTATTCACTTGATATATCTCACAAGCTGAATCATATGTTGTCCAATTTCACAAACTTCTACAATACTCTCCCAGTTGAGGTTACAGACACAGTAACTAAAAATCTGTCCAGTCTGTCAGAGAGGATTACCTCACTGATAACCGCTGTTTTACAGTATGCTATCAATACTGTGTCCTCAATTCCAAGGGTTACGGTATTTGCTATTGTAACTATTCTGGGAACCTATTTTATCAGTAGTGACAGAAAAGCTATATCGTCCTTTTTCTATAGGCAACTACCCTTTTCCTGGAGAAAACGTATGACTGGAATAAAGAAGGATACCATAAAAGCCCTTGTGGGATATTTCAAAGCCATTCTGATTCTTATGGGCTTTACGTTTATTGAAGTGAGTGTAGGTCTATTCCTTCTGGATGTTAAATATGCTTTTTTACTTGCGTTAATTGTTGCTTTATCCGATGCTATTCCAATCGTCGGAACAGGTGTTGTTATGCTCCCCTGGATACTTTGGAATGTTTTTACCGGTAATATGCCGCTGGCCTTCGGACTGGCAATAATCTATGTTTTGGGAATACTAATCCGCCAGATAATGGAGCCAAAAATTATAGGTAGCCAGATCGGTCTGCATCCACTGGTCACTTTGTTAGCAATGTATATAGGTCTGCAGTTTTTCGGCATACTCGGTATGTTTATAGGACCTATTTCGATGATTATTGTAAAGAATCTTCAGGATGCAGGCGCTCTGAAGTTGTGGAATGACTAGAAACTCGGGGATTGTGTTTGGAAGGATAGTATATTTTACGAGAATATTAACTTGTACTTCCACATTGTTACAAGTCACACTCGCCTTCCTTCAGCCTTCCAACAACGACCCTGTTATTTCCCCCATAATCTTTAATTAAAGTAATACTGTGAAAGCTGCTTTCCATCAGCTTACTTACGCTCTCGCCCTGGTTATAGCCTATTTCCAGTGCAAGATATCCGTCTGTCACCAGGTACTTCGGCGCCTCTTCAACTATCCTTCTGTAAAAAGTAAGTCCGTCTGCGCCGCCATCCAGGGCGATGTAAGGTTCATAGTCCCTGACCTCACTTTGGAGTTGTTCTACTGTAGCAGTTTCAATGTATGGAGGATTACTGGTAATAATATCAAACCTCGTCTCAAACCTCGCCCCACTGTTCAGTGCCTCGAATAAATCACCTCTGTGGAACCCCACTCTGCTTTTAACTCCTGCCCGCCCAGCATTAATTCCGGCAATTTCCAATGCAGCCTTTGATACATCACAAGCAGTAACCCTGGCTTCCGGACAGTAATATGCTATACTGACCGCTATACAGCCGGAGCCTGTGCACATATCCAGGACTCTTGTATCCTGCCTGCCGAGTTCTCGAATCAGCTCTATGCACTTTTCCACCAATATTTCAGTATCCTGCCTTGGTATCAATACAGCCGGACTAACCTTAAATCGAAGAGACATAAACTCAGTCTCGTCCAGCAGGTATTGCAAAGGTATTTTTTCAGTCCTTCCTTTCAACAGCCTTGTTACCTCATCAATTTCAGCTGCCTTAAGTACCCTGTCATCATGGGAAATTAAATATGCCCTGTTACATTTCAGAACATGACATAGTATAACCCCGGCTTCCACAACCGGGGTCTCAATTCCTGCATTCTTTAAAGTTTCAGTCGCATATCGCAGTAACTCTTTTATCGTACTCATAGTTCCTCTTATAACAAAGGGGCAAAGCCACTTTTGTTGCGCATGTGCCAGTGACCTGTCACACTGGGCCTTTTCCCCCTACGATAATGTTTTCATTGCACTAATTAGCCAAAGAAAACTTGGCACGCGCATAACTAATAGTTTTTATTGTCTAGGAAAACTTTCATATATATCTTATACGCTTTTAACTTATATAATTATTTTCCCCACTCATCACTGCTGCTTTCAGCAGGAATTACTTCCTTAAAAGCAGCTATGGCAACCTCAATCTGGCTGTCATCGGGTTCTCTGGTAGTAAAGGACTGGAACATAAGACCCGGTGCGCTGAATATTTTGAACAACCAGTTATCATGCTTTATAGCAAACTTTATAGCCTCAAGAGATACACCAGCTACCAAAGGTACAAGCAGTATCCTTATCAATGCATTAATAAACACATTATGCCAGCCGGTAAAAGAAAATATCAATATACTTATTATCATAATAGTAAAGAACAAAGAAGTTCCACAGCGCGGGTGCTTAGTCGTGTATTTCCTTACATTCTCAACTGTAAGCTCGTCATTATTCTCATAACAGTGAATTGTTTTATGCTCGGCCCCGTGGTATTCCCAGACTCTTCTCATGTCCTTAAGCAGTGAAACCAAAGCCAGATAGCCTATAAACAAACCCACCCTAATGGCTCCCTCAATCAGGTTAAGTACAATTACTCCTGATTGGGAATCACTGTCTATGGGAATAAAATTGGCTATAAAGTTTGGAAGCAATATAAAAAGCCCAACACTAAAAACGATAGAAAGTACTACTGAAAAATAAATTGCTATATCTGCTATCTTATCGCCCAATTTTGCGTCCAGCCATTTTTCAAATTTGGAGGGTTCATATTTTCCGTCATCCTCAAGGTCAACGAATTCTGCGGAATACATCAAGGCTTTTACACCGATAACCATTTGAGAAAAGAGGTTTACTGCTCCTCTTACAACGGGTATTTTCGAAAGTGTACCCTTTTTCTTCTGAGGTTTTTTGTCAATTATTATTTCACCGTCAGGCTTTCTTATGGCTGTAGCCCTGAATTCCGGCCCTATCATCAATAAACCCTCGAGCAAAGCCTGACCGCCGATAGTTGTCTTTTTCACATTAACCTCCTAAGCCACGATAGCGGCTTTTACACTTTTGTGGCTTTGACACTTAATAGTTAGTTTCTCTAAGGCTCATATTAAAGCAATTATTTCGGCAAGTCAATTGTTTTAGGATGATTAAACAAAAGACTGGGAAAATAATTCCCAGTCCTTTAATGTCTCATTATTAAGCGTTATCAACAATACCATATTTCTTTTTAAACTTATCAACACGTCCACCGGTATCAATGAGTTTCTGCCTTCCTGTAAAGAAAGGATGACACTTTGAACAAATTTCAACGTGAAGGGCTTTCTTAGTAGAACCAGTAGTAAAAGTTTCGCCGCATGCACACTTAACAACTGCTTCAGCGTAATCTGGATGTATTCCTTCTTTCATTGCTTTTCACCTTCTTTCAAAGAAAATTGAAACGTCCTCAATTTTTTATATATTCAACGTACGAATGTACTAAGTTGCGTATTAAAGAGGCAAGTGATATTTTAACATAAATCTCGTTCTCCCGCAATACCCTTTTTGATTATTGGACCCAATCAATGTTGTTCCAATTAATTCCATCCTCAATTTTGGCTATCACCCTTTATGAGTTTTTATCTAGAAAGGAGATGTTTATGCTTTTAACAAAATCGTCGTTTGTTCTGGTTTGTAATAATCTGTTTATTAATATCTCTGTAACCTCTGCGGTTCCCATATTGCTCATTGCCTTTCTGACAGCATAAACGCTTTCGAGTTCCTTCTGGCTAAGAAGAAGTTCTTCTCTACGCGTTCCGGACTTATTGATATCAATAGCAGGGAAGATTCTCTTTTCAGACAGCTTTCTATCCAGATGAAGTTCCATGTTACCGGTTCCTTTAAATTCTTCAAAAATAACATCGTCCATCCTGCTTCCTGTTTCAATGAGAGCTGTAGCCATAATAGTCAAACTTCCGCCATTTTCAATATTTCTTGCTGCGCCGAAGAATCTCTTTGGCTTGTGAAGGGCACCCGGATCAAGACCGCCCGACAAAGTTCTTCCCGTTGGAGGAATAGTAAGGTTATAGGCTCTGGCAAGTCTTGTGATACTGTCAAGGAGTATAACAACGTCCTTTTTCTGCTCTACGAGTCTCTGGGCCCTTTCAAGTACCATTTCAGCAACCTTGATATGGTGCTCGGGCACTTCATCAAAGGTGGAGTATATAACCTCTCCCTTTATAGAGCGCTGCATATCTGTTACTTCTTCAGGACGCTCATCGATAAGTAAAACAATAAGCTCAACTTCGGGATAATTAACTGTAATAGCGTTGGCTATTTTTTTAAGTAAAATGGTTTTACCGGCTTTAGGGGGCGATACTATCATACCTCTCTGGCCTTTACCAATTGGTGCTATTAAATCTATTAGTCTTGTGGAGAACTCCCTTGGAGAGGTTTCCAGTGTAATTCTCTGATCCGGGTATATTGGCGTTAAATACTCAAACGGTACTCTCTTTGAAGCAACCTCCGGAGTATCTCCGTTTATTGATTGAACATAGAGCAATGCCTGAAATTTTTCGCCTTCTTTTGGTATTCTTCCTTTACCTCTAAGCTTGTCTCCCGTTTTAAGACCAAATCTTCTTATCTGGGATGGCGATACATAGATATCTTTCGGACCGGACAGATAATTTTCACTTCTAAGAAAACCATAACCATCAGGTAGTACTTCAAGTACACCTTCAACAGGATCGTCAGCTTCTATCTTTTCACTTTGCTGCTGTACCTGAGGCTGAACTGGCTGGGGTACCTGTGGATTGTGTTGTACTTGACCTACAGGCGCCGTCTGCACAGGTGTCTGAACTGGTTGAACAGGCTGTACATATTGGACAGGTTGACTGGTCTGTTGCGGTGTTGTCTGAACAGCTTGGCCATTTTGAGTCTGAGACGACTGTGGCTGTATAACCTTCTGGTACTGCGGCTGAGCAGGTTGTGGTGCTTGTGGCTGTTGCTGTGTCTGATTCTGCTGTGTCTGATTCTGTTGTGTCTGGTTTTGCTGCTGTGTCCTAACAGGCAGCTGATGAGAAGCTTGCTGGGATTTGGGCTGTGGTAATGCAGGTTTGTCTGCATTTCTGGTAGGCGAAAGTTGTTTTATTGGTCTTGGGGCATGCTTCGCAGCCACTGGTATTTTCTTATCAGCTTCATTACCTTCTTGTTCTTGTTTCTGTTCTTGTTCTTGTTTTTGTTTCTGCTCTTGTTCTTGTTTCTGTTCTTGTTTACCGGGGGAAACTTTTTTAGAAGTAGGTGTTCTATCTTCAGCTTTATCAGGACGTATCAACTTTTCCGATAATCTGCCTGGTTTTGGTTCACGAGCAGCCGACGTATCATCCGATTTATCTGCCGTTGAACCAGGAGTTGTCTGTTCTTTAGCCTCTAACTCTACAACAGGTTCCTTCACTGCTTTGCTCGGTCTACCTCTTCTGGATTTTCTTAAAACAGATGTGTCTACATCAACAGATTTGTCTGGTGAAATTGCTTTTTCTTTATCTGAATCAGTTTCGTTTTCTGCTTTTACACTTTTTTTGGTCTTAGTTGATTTGTTGTCTTCAGTCTCTTCAGTACTAGTATTTTTAGATTTGCTTTTAGTTGCTTTATATTTAGATTTTCCGGTGTTTGAAATTTCCTCAGGTACTATTTCCCCGGAATTACCGTTTTGGGCTATTATTAAATCATTACTTTTATTAGCTTCTTCAGAATTTTTCAATATATCCAATAATTCATCCTTCTTTAATTTGGATATGTTTTTTACACCCATCATTTTTGCAATATAACGCAAATCTTCTAGTGTTTTTGACTGTAAATCAATCTGATCCATAGTTCACCACCTTATTTAATCATTTTTATTATTGAACATTAAAATTAAATTAGGAAATTTGATTCGAAAAAATCTTTAGAAAAACCTTTATTTAGTTCCTTTTTCTAGAGGAGAATTTTTGAATATTCCACAAAAATGATTATATCAAATGTGTAAATACATGTCAATCTTAGTGTAGTCTGCCTGCATTTTTGTAATAATTTCCTAAATATATCTTAAAAATATACTTAAATTTTATTCTGATATCTCATTTTTGATCTTCTGTCCAATAATGTTATCTTATCTCGTTGAAGTATCCTCTTCAGATCATTGTTAGTAGATGCCGGAATAAACCTATCTCTGTAGCATTTAATACATTTTAGAGCAATACCCCTTTGGAGCATTGAAACAATGATTTGGTCGCAGCCACATTCGCAGCGTAAATTACCGGTTTCAGCTATATCATGAATTTTATTCAGCGTATCAAGCATAACCTGAGGATTTTCAAAATAACTGTCATAGCCAAGCCCATCAATTATTCCGTCTAATTCTTTTTCAAAGCTATCAATGAATTTTCTTACTGCATCATCTTTACCAATAAAACAATTCTTTATACCCGTTATGGGACAAGTATAAATAATTACATTGTTACAAAGGAGGCTTTCTCTAAGGATTACATGCTGATGCTCTGCTCCGCACCCTATACACGGAACCAAGAGTCTGAAATTATTTCTGTTCGTTTTCTCTATTTTCAATATTGCATTTCCGCATTTACAGCAGGACTTTGTACTTTCGTGCAGAAGAAGCCTAAAAAGGTTCACTTTCGTAAAATCAAACGTCCCACATGAGAAGCATTTATAAGCTATTGTTAATTCCATATCTATCAACATTTATCTCACCTCATAATCAGGAACACCTTGGGTATTTGATATAAATTATATTCTATAAAAATAAAAAAATTCCTTTTTCCTTGTTTTATGTAAATCTTATTTAACTTTTTTTGTACAGCTATATTATAGGTTTCAGTCATAATTCTATAGATTTCAAATACTTCTATAGTTAACTTATTGATAAATTATTGCCATTAAAAACAATATCATTCTCTCCGGCAGTTAGTTTTCATTATTTATACTTACGTTTAGTTTAGTTCAAAAGATCGAGTCTTTAATGTAAAGAATGTTAACATAACAATATGTGTACAAATCATTATTAATAAATGCTATAATATATAAATCATGTTAGTATATGTAATTTACCGATAATTAATTTAGTATGGGAGATGTATAAATGATTAATGAAATATTCAATAATTCAATGGTAAATATGAAGTGGACCGATATACAGTACCATGTTGATAAAAAATCTATAGTATTGCTTCCCTTGGGAGTTATTGAAGAACACGGCCCTCATTTATGCTTGGGAACAGATATATACATTGCACACATACAGTGTACTTTTATAAGAGAAAAACTTATTGAAAGGGGTCACGATACTATTATAGCACCACCGTTCTACTGGGGAATATGCCAGTCCACAGGTACTTTTACAGGTTCTTTTAAAATCAGGAAGGAAACTGCTAAGGCACTGATTTTTGATATACTGGGCTCCCTCGCCGAATTTGGTTTTACAAATATTTACGGAATTAATGCGCACGGCGATATAGATCATAGCATATCAATAATTGAAGCTTTTAAAGAGGCCGGAGAAAAACTGGGGATAAATGCGCGCTACACTTTCGATGAATGGAGACTACAGCCCTTCGGCCTAAGCGGTAGCGAACCGTTTATAAGCCCCATTAAACCTCTAACTGTAAAAATAAGTAATTCTGTATTTCCGGATGTACATGCAGGGGATATTGAAACAGCAACAATGTATAGATTTTTCCCAAAAATCACTGATGTTGAAATCGCTAAATCCTTACCGCCCGTGACTTTGGGCAATGATAAAATCATGACATGGCTGTTCGGCGGACACACAGCAGAGCTGTCACCTGAAGGTTACTTAGGTGCGCCTGCCGACTTTGATAAGGTGGATGTATTAACTAACCTTAATGATATTGCTTTGAGAATAACGGATACAGTATTAAAAACAAAAATATAATTTTATGTGCATTCAGCACATTTTCTTCACGGCTCGTGCCCTTTCGGGTTCAATTCCGGTCAAATTTAGATCGAGTAGGAGGTAGCTGATTATTTCAGCTACCGACCTCTCACAGCACCGTGCATACCGTTCGGTACACGGCGCTTCAATAAGAATTAACATACTTTCATGTACGTATTATATAAAGAAATCAAACCT
>JAEYWA010000060.1 GCA_023431385.1 Bacillota bacterium
CCTTTGTTAAGCATTTCTTCAAGTACGTATCTGTCTCCAACCTTTGTCTTCTCTATAACAAGGCCGTTGTTTTTAGCCATAATATCCAAGCCCATGTTGCTCATAACTGTAGCAACTATTGTATTATGTACCAGCATGCCCCGTTGCTTCAGGTGAAGTCCGATAATAGCCATTATCTGGTCACCATCCACCATGTTTCCGTTTTCATCCACAGCCAGCACTCTGTCTGCATCGCCATCGAAGGCAAGGCCGATATCCGCCCCAGTTTCCTTTACATACTTCTGGAGCTCCTTCATGTGTGTTGAACCGCAACCGGCATTTATATTTAACCCATCAGGTTCATTATTTATAACGCTTACATTGGCCTTCAGCTCATAAAGTGCCATGGGTGCTGCCTGGAAAGAGGCTCCGTTAGCACAGTCAATTGCAACCTTCACACCCTCCAGATCACCTGAAATTGTCCCCTTAACAAAGTTTACATAGTCCTCAAGTGCTGTTTCCTTAAACATTTTATAGCCTACATTTTGTCCTATTGGCTTTGGAAGTTCTTCTCCTCCGCTCATAATAATTTCTTCGATTTTATCTTCTATTGCATCTGGCAGCTTGTATCCGTTGGAATTGAAAAACTTGATCCCGTTATATTCAAAGGGATTGTGGGAGGCTGAAATAACCACGCCTGCATCGGCATCATATAATCTTGTCAGATAAGCAATGGCGGGAGTTGGTATAACACCCAGGCTTACAACCTGAGCACCCACAGAGCATATGCCTGAAATAAGCGCAGCCTCCAGCATATCCCCCGATATTCTTGTATCCATACCCACCAGAATTTTAGGTGTGTGTTTTGTCTCCCCGGTAAGCACATATGCTCCTGCCTGCCCCAACTGAAATGCCAGCTTCGGAGTCAACTCAAGATTTGCAACACCCCTGACACCATCAGTGCCAAATAACTTTCCCATACATTATCCTCCATAATATCATTTAATCGTGAATTTATTAATCAAACTCTTTTTATAACATATTTAATCTTTATCCAAATAAAGGCATATATAATATACCATTTTTAGTGTCAATGTTATAGTAAAAAATGACTTTCCTGTATGATCTGTTCTCTAACTTATATCTACTGCAATCCATGAAATATATAACCAGCTTAATTCCTGCCTGCGGATAATTACTTAGGCACTGCAAAGGTTTTCACTATCTGTTCGGCAATCTTTATTCCATCCACTGCAGCACTGACAATTCCACCTGCATAGCCTGCACCTTCTCCGCAGGGATAAAGTCCTGCGATTCTGACGCATTCCAAGGCCTCATTTCTTGGTATTCTCACAGGAGAAGAGGTTCTGGTTTCAACACCGGTAAGCAGTGCATCCTTCATGCCAAAGCCTTTCAGCTTCCTGTCAAAGTAAGGGATGGACTGCTTCATGTAGTCTGTGACATAAGGCGGCAGACATTGGTTGATATCGGCGCAGCGGGTTTCTCCCGTATAGCTGGGCTTAACACTGCCCAAACCACCTGTCCTGCTATTCAGAAAATCCTCCAGCCGCTGCACCGGAGCACTGTTGCTGGAGCCGCTCCTAGTGCTATTACCACCAGGAGTGCTATTGCCGCCCACTACATAGGCCAGCCGCTCCCACTTCCTCTGAAACTCAATACCTGCCAGAGGATGACTCGAGCCAAAATCACCTGGCCCCACTGAAACCACAAGAGCGCTGTTGGCATTATCCCTGTCGCGGCTGTACTCACTCATACCGTTGGTCACAATGGATTGGGACTCTGAAGCAGAAGCCACCACTAATCCGCCCGGGCACATGCAAAAGGAGTACGCCGTTCGTTCAGCTCCCTTCAGGAACAATTGATAGTCGGCAGCACCCAGAGCAGGGTGCCCGCTGGCTTCACCATACTGGGCAGTGTTGATAAGCTCCTGAGGATGTTCAATTCGCACACCTATAGAAAAAGGCTTCTGCTCAAAGGGAACTCCCCTGTCAAAGAGCCTCTGGAAGGTATCCCTTGCACTGTGACCTATAGCAAGAGCAATTACTTCGGTCTCAATCCTTGAGCCGGTATCGGTAATAACACCGTATATCTTTCCATTTTTTATATCAAAATCAACAGCCTTGGTATTAAAAAGAACTGTTCCGCCAAGTCTTTCAATCTCTTTTCTCATATTGACTACAACCTTTTTCAGGTTATCCGTACCAATATGGGGCTTGGCCTTGTAGGTTATTTCTTCAGGAGCACCAAAGTTGTAAAACTCCTTCAGAACCTTTTCACATCTTCTGTCATTAATCCTGGTGGTAAGCTTCCCATCAGAAAAAGTGCCGGCGCCGCCTTCTCCGAACTGTACATTTGTTTCGGTGTTAAGAGCTCCTGTTTTCCAGTAGGTTTCAACAGTTAGGGCACGTTCTTCAACCTTCTGCCCCCTCTCAAGGATTATAGGCTTATAACCGTTCTGAGCAAGTACAAGACCGCAAAAAAGCCCGGCAGGGCCTGTTCCGATAACCAGCGGCTTTCCGGCAAAGGGTCTGCTGCCGGGTAAAAGAGCTTCTTCCTGTATGTCCTCAAGAATTCTTATATCTCCATCCTTAGGTATGCGACAATTGTCTTTAACCTCGCAGGAAATGGAGTAAACAAAACGTATGCCAGGTTTTTTCCTGGCATCTATTGATTGCTTTACTATTTTAAAGTTGTCTAAATATTGCGGTTGTATTCTGAGCTTTTTTGCCGCCTGCTGTTTAAGTTCCTCAGCAGAGTCCTCCAAGCCCAAAATTAAATTTGATAAAAGCAGTTTCATTTTTTTGTTCCTTGGTCAGATGGTTAATTATCTACTAATACTATATGCTTATGGTACATCAGAGCCCTTTGTAATCTTAACGTGTACCTCGGTTTCTCCAACCTGAGTGATATTGCTGTTCAAGGTTATCTTAAGGGGGACATTGTGTGTACCCTCATCAAGGTCATCAACATTTATTGTTGCCATTAACTGCTGTGGAGTAACAACATTGACATCCTCAAGCTTTCCCTTCAATACTACGGTAACCGGTGAAGTTATTTCATAATTGAGCAGTGCATCTTCTGTTTTCCTGCCTTCTATGGTAATACTGTCAACAGGCACTTCCAAAGTACGTTGGGCAAGTGGAATTATCTCAACACTCACATTGACCTCCCGTGTTGAATTAACAAGCTTTATACCTTCGGGAAGCTGTAATATTATCGGGGTAGTAAAGGACTTTGTCATATTGTCAAGGCTTACGGGAGCTGTCTTGATCTCATTTACCTTTGACATTAAGTCCTTATCACCAGTTATAAGAATATTTTCAGGCTTAACAGTAGAACTTCCTTCTACATAGTCCTTATCGGGATTACCCGAAATTATCGGAATAACTGGTACTCTCTTTCCTACCTCAATTCTAATATCTACAGTAAGCTTTTTGCCAAGTTCGGGGATTTCAATGCCCTTTTTATCGTATACCTTGCATTCTTTCCTAATTTCCAGAGTTTTATTAAGACCTGTAACGTCAACATAAACCTTTACCGAACCCACTGAGTTGATAACCGAATCAAGAGCCTGTATGGAAATAGTATCCGGTGTAGCAGTCTTGGATATTATCTCATAGTTTGCAGGTAGCTTGCCCGAGGTTTCAACCTGAACGATAAACGGATTCTCTTCTATTTTTCCAAGATCAAGCTTTACCGACTTTGGCTTAAGCTCCATATTGTTTTCGCTTATCTTCTCACGTCCCAGATAAACTGGAGAATCCAATGTAATTACCTTATCATCTACACTTTTAACCTTTGATAAATCAAGAGTGACCTCAAAATCAGTATCCTTGATACGGTCAAGGACATCTACCCTGTCCCGCACAGTTATTGTAACGTATTTTTCAGGGTAAGCCTTGTTATTAAGAACAAGTCCTTTTGCACGCAGGCTCTCTTCATTTATTACAGTCAAAGGAACTGTATAATAATTTGTTTTAACAGGGTTTATGGCAAACCAAAGAAATATGGCAAATACTATTGAAAATATTTTTAAAGTCAAATCCTTCTTTAAGAATTCTTTCACTTTGATTTCCCCTTCCAAAGAGACAACTTCTTGTTGACAGTTTTCTTCTCCAGTAAATTTTTGTTAAGAGCTTTTCTCAATATATCAGGTGTCAGATTTCTGGATAATCCGCCGTTAAGAGCATAGGATATTTTCCCTGTTTCTTCCGAAACAACAACCGCAATACAGTCAGATACTTCGGTGATTCCCAATGCGGCTCTATGCCTTGTACCAAGTTCCTTGCTAAGATTCGGGTTATCGGTTAACGGCAGAAAACAGGCCGCTGACTTAAGCTTGTTTTCTCGTAATATTAAAGCTCCGTCATGGAGCGGTGTGTTCGGTGTGAAAATATTGATTATCAATTCGGCACTAACGCTGGAATCGAGTTTTGTGCCCGTGTTTATGATTTCTCCAAGCTTTGTCTCCCTTTCAACGACTATAAGAGCTCCGGTCATCGTTCTGGAAAGCTCTGTGGCTGCTTTTACAATTTCCTCAATTGTAAAAGTCGTATTTATTGCGTCATCCTTTTCATCGAATTTGAAAAAATCTTTAAAGTTGCTTCTGCCTATCTGCTCAAGACCTCGTCTGAGTTCGGGCTGAAACACCACAATCAGGGCAAATCCAGCTAGCTCAATAGTTTTATTGAGAATATAATACAGTGTTCTGAGTTCAAGAGCCTGACTTATAAGTGTCGTAATGAGTATAACAACAATACCCTTTACAAGCTGCCACGCTCTGGTTTCCTTTACAAGCTGAATAAGCTTAAAGGTCAGATAGGAAACAATACTTATATCAACAAGTGATCTAAGCGCTTCCAGCGGCTCCTTAAAGGGGACATAAACCGATAGGAAATCAACTATACTTTTGAGGTTAGAGACAAAAGTATCAAACAAAAAATTCACACCCTTGTAAAAAATGAAGGTAATAACAATAAAAATAAAACCAAATAATTAAAAACAAAATAGCATCAAAAAAACAACAAATTACACAATAATTTTAATATAAAAATAAACGTTCTTAAATGGGTAATAATAACTAATTTTACTTCCATTTATATTAAAATTTTATACCTATTTGAATGGGTAATAACTTGCATTGTTCAGGGTAATATAAAATAATCAACTGACTATTTTATTTACATATCCCAAAAAACCGACAAACCCACAGAAACAACTGAAGTAAGTATAAATGCGGCTGCTAGGATTACAGCAATCCACTTGACCCACCGTTTTTGCATATTATCTCCTATCTACGCGCACAGCGCGAACACAAATTGTATATGAAATATTAGCCTAATCAATATCCCTAATCCAGTCGTCTGCATCTGCATCACTGGGCATTCTCCAATCACCTCTGGGCGAAAGGCTTATGGAACCAACCTTCGGTCCGTCAGGCAGACAGGAACGCTTGAACTGCTGACTGAAAAATCTTTTCAGGAATGCCATTAACCACTTGTTGATAGTAGCTTTGCTGTATTTTCCTTCAAAGGCTTGTCCGGCCATGAAAGAAATTTTTGAAGGACTAGCACCATAGCGTACCATATGATAGAGGAAGAAATCATGCAGCTCATAAGGCCCTACAATATCTTCGGTCTTTTGAGCTATTTCACCTTCAGCATCGGTGGGCAGCAGCTCAGGACTTATTGGTGTGTCCAAAATGCTAAGCAGCACCTTTCTGGTCTCAGCATCAAATAGATAGTCTGCGGCCCATTGAACCAGATATCTCACCAAAGTTTTTGGTACTCCTACATTAACTGCATACATTGACATATGGTCACCGTTATAGGTACACCAGCCCAGAGCCATTTCAGAAAGATCTCCTGTTCCAATAACCAAACCGCCTATTTTATTTGCTTTATCCATCAGAATCTGGGTTCTTTCTCTTGCCTGAACATTTTCATAAGTCACATCCAGTATTTCAGGATCATGTCCTATATCTTCAAAATGCTTTAAGCAGGCCTCCTTAATATCAATCTTGTAAGTGGTAACCCCCATTAGCCTCATAAATTCCAAGGAATTGCTCAGAGTATTTGAGGAGGTCCCAAAGCCAGGCATTGTAACAGCATGAATGTTTTTTCGGTCCAGCCCAAGTCTGTCATAAGCTTTAGCTATGACCAGAAGTGCAAGGGTAGAATCAAGTCCTCCTGAGATTCCAATTACACACTTATCTATCCCAGTATGCTTAAGCCTTTTAGCAAGTCCGGAGGTCTGGATACTGAATATCTCTTCACACCTTGTATTTCTCACGTCGGGATTGGAGGGTACAAAGGGATGAGGATCAATTCTTCTCAAAAGCTTGTCCGTTTCAAGCTCTCTGATATTAAATAAAGCTTTTCTGAAGGAATTCTCCGTAACATCATGGGTAAACCCTGAATTCTTCAGTCTTTCATTTATAAGTCTTTCCAAATCAATATCACATATTATCAACTGCTCATCAAAAGAAAATCTCTTCCCTTCTGCCATAAGTGAACCATATTCGCTTATCAGGGCATGTCCCCCGAATACCAGGTCAGTAGTGGACTCGTTAGGCCCTGAGGACGAATAAACGTACGCCGCAGCGCACTTCGCAGACTGCATGTTGACCATACTCTCCCTGTATTCGTGCTTTCCTACTATTTCATTGCTGGCCGACAGGTTAAACAACAGAGTTGCACCATTCACAGCCTGTGCGCTGCTGGGAGGAGCAGGCACCCACAAATCCTCACATATTTCAATACCAAAGCATAGTCCGCTGATGTTCTCAGCCTCAAATAAAACATCGGTGCCAAAGGGTACATTGTTACCTAAAAGGTTTATAGTTTTATTCTTCTCCCCTAAACCCGAGCAAAACCATCTCTTCTCATAAAACTCACTATAATTGGGGATATAGGCTTTAGGAACAACTCCCAAAAGCTTGCCCGACTTTATGGCAACTGCGCAGTTATAAAGCCTGCTGTTGACAACAAGAGGTATACCTATAATTATAACACAATCCAGCGTTTCTGTTTCCTTCAGTATCGTTTCCAGACCCTTTATTGCCGAATTCTGAAGAGTCTTTTGCAAGAACAGATCCCCGCAGGAATAAGCAGTTACGCACAATTCAGGGAATACTACAAACTGTGCTCCCCTTTTGGCAGCTTCTATTGATATTTTTATTATTTCCCCGGTATTATAATTACAGTTGGCAACCTTCAGTGTTGGGACTGCAGCTGCAACTCTCACGAATCCATAGCTCATGTCAATCTCCATTCTGCTTCAGTGAGTCGATAATGTTTTAAGCTATAATAAAAGTTAATATAATTTAACATTGTTAACCTATATATCACTCCATAGTTTATCATATTTTTAAGTTTTTTTATACTAATGTTGACATATTCATAAAAAATATCGTTATACACATTCCACTAAACTTCATTTCTGATATCGTACATGCCTCGTGAGTTACCATATTTATTTATAAAGAATTTTTTATTACTCACAATAGTTTTCAGGTAATTGGTAAACTTATCTATTTCAGAAGGAGTATTGTATAATCCAAAGCTTGCTCTCACAAGTCCAGGGAATAGTGCTTTTTTTTCGGCAATATACTCTATTTCCTTGGCACTGTAACCCAGCAGTCTTTCGCAATAGGGATGGGCGCAGAAAAAACCGTTTCTTACAGCAATGCCTGCCTCATAGGATAAGATTGCAGATACCAGGGAATGGTGAACTCCCTCAATAGTAAAAGGAATTACGCCTATAGACGGTTGCTTGTCAGGATGACTATAGAAATGTATGTCCGGAATGTTGCTCATTTTGCCAAAGGCGTAATTCAGAAGATTTTTTTCATGTTCATAAGCATTTCTCATACCAATTTGATTTAGCGTTTTTACAGCTGTAACCATAGCCACAACGCCTAAAAGATTGGGGCTGCCTGCTTCACATTTCGCAGGAGCCTCCTCCCACCATATTCGGTCGTGGGTTACCAGCTTAATCGCACTCCCCCCTTCACAATAGGGAGTTCCATCTTCGAAGGCAGCCTTTGGCCCTATCAGAACTCCGCTGCCATAGGGTGCATACAATTTATGTGCCGAAAAAGACAGGAAATCTATATGTTCCTCACTTTCAACAGGCCTCATATCAACAGGTACATGTGGCACCAGCTGAGCCCCGTCCACATGTATCTGGGTTCCGTATTTATGAGCTAATGCGGCTAGTTTGTATATGTCATTCAAATATCCCGTTACGTTTGCCGCACCGGTTACAGTTACAAGCCTGATCTTCCCCTGATGCTTCTTTAGTTTAGCTTCAAAATCATTAAAATCAAGTCTGCCATACTTATCTATTTCAATATATTCTACCTTGAATTTTCCCCTCCAGGGCAGATCATTTGCAGCATGCTCCATCCAGGTAGAAATGACTACCTCTCTGCCATCAGTTTGCTGACTCATTGAGCAGGCCAGAAGGTTTATGGCTTCGGTAGTGTTTTTTGTATAGATTATTGCTGCGTCCTTATGAGCTTTTACAAACCTTCTGATAATTTCTCTTCCTGCTTCATAGGTATCGGTAGAAATAGTGGACTTATAGCCTTTTCCTCTATGGGTTGAGGAATACCACGGCAGAAAATCGCGGATTTCCTTTTCCACTGAAATAAAAGCCGGGGTGGTTGCAGCATTATCAAAATTTATCCCGGTGGTATATGTACCGTTATCGAGAGGAACCAGCGAGTTGACCCCTACCACCAGCTTCCTGTAATTATTTGAATTTATATATTTGATTTGTTCTGGTTTGTTTTGTTCTGGCATGTAAAAACCCCAAAAAGTACTTTACTATAGTATATTTTTAGCTTTTCAAACTGTTACCTGAAAAAAGGAATTTTGATAAATCAATCCCCTTAAGTCCTTATTTTTCTGCTTTCCATATCATTATCCATATGAACAACGGCAGCTTTCGACTCATAATTTGACTATATGGAAAATTCTTGATACCATTGTTTTGTGATTTACAGATACGAGCTTTCCTCATGGGATTTAGTAGCTTCTATCAGAAAATAATTTAGTTTAGAGGACAGACAATATGAATGAAAAAATAAGATGTTCCTGGGCTGGAAATACCCCTATACTCATAGACTATCATGATAATGAATGGGGACGGCCAGTACATGCTGATGACAAGCTTTTTGAAATGCTTATTTTAGAAGGTATACAGGCAGGACTTACATGGGTAACCGTTCTTAATAAGAGAGAAGCATTCAGGCAAGCTTTTGACGGATTTAACCCAAATAAGGTAGCCCTTTACAGCAATAAAAAAATAGAAGAACTCATGGCAAACGAGAAGATAATCAGAAACTGTCTGAAAATCAATGCGTCGGTGAGTAATGCCAAGGCATTTTTAGGAGTTGTTGAAGAATACGGGAGCTTTGACAAATTTATATGGGGATATGTGGATTATGTACCTATTACAAGCCATTGCAGAAATATGGCGGATTTGCCCGCAACAACCCCTCTTTCCGATAAGATAAGCAAAGACTTAAAAAAATTAGGCTTTAAGTTCGTTGGTTCGACGATAATTTATGCATTTATGCAAGCTATAGGCATGGTCAATGACCATATTACAGAGTGTTTTGCTTATGAGGAGCTATTGAAGGGGTAGCACCTCATAGTCTTTGTAAATAGTGAGCAAGAGGATGCTTTAAAACTTTTACTTCCCAGACAATAAAACTATACGATAAAACTATAATAAAAAACTGCCATGAACACTGTTCCTGCAAGGGAACATCTGTACACGGCAGCTTTTTGTTCTGTCCTGTTTATTTATTCAGACTTTCCAGTCTTTCAACCACTTTCTGGTACATGTCTTTGTACTTATCTCTTTTTGCCTTTTCTTCCTCGATAACCTTAGGAGGAGCCTTTGCAACAAAGCCTTCATTGTTGAGCTTTCCTTCGACTCTCTTCAGCTCTCCCTCGAGATTTGCCTTTTCCTTGTTCAATCTCTCTATTTCCTTTTCAATATCAATAAGCTCATCAAGAGGTATAAAGATTTCGGCTCCGGCAATTACAGTTCCCACAGCATCGGCAGGGATACCTGTCTTGTCGGCTTGAACAGCAACCTCAGATGCGCTGGCCAGTCTCTGGAAGAAGGAGGTTCCCTCAAGAAGGGTTGTTCTTTCAGCTTCCCCGTCTGCAACAAATATCATTTTAGCCTTTCTTGAAGGCGGAACATTCATTTCAGCACGTATATTTCTGGTACTTCTGACTGCATCCATTATCATATTCATCTTGGCTTCATCAGCAGCAAAGTTCAAATCATCACTGTAAACGGGCCATTCTGAGATCATAATGCTTCTGCCGTCATTAATGAGATGGGTATAAATTTCTTCGGTAATAAACGGCATATACGGATGGAGCAGCTTCATGGCATTACCAAGTACAAAGTTCAGGACATACTGAGCTTCCAGTCTGCCTTCACTTTCTCTGTCATAAAGTCTCGGCTTAACCATTTCAATATACCAGTCGCAGAATTCTTCCCAAATGAAGTCATAAACCTTTTGCAGACCTATTCCCAGCTCAAATTTATCAATATTTTCAGTTACTTCCCTTGTAACTGTGTTTATTCTGCTCAATATCCATTTATCAGCAACAGTAAACTTGTTCCTGTTTACCTTGCTGAAGTCTAGATTCTCATCAAAGTTCATCAAAACAAACCTTGAAGCATTCCATATCTTGTTTGCAAAGTTTCTTGAGGACTCAACCTTTTCAGTTGAAAATCTCAGGTCATTTCCAGGTGAGTTGCCTATTGTCAGGGCAAAGCGCAGAGCATCTGTTCCATACTGAGCAATTACCTCAAGGGGATCTATACCATTTCCTAAGGATTTACTCATTTTTCTTCCCTGTGCATCCCTTACGATACCATGTATGAAAACATACTTGAAGGGCTCCTGCTGCATATGCTCCATACCCGAGAATATCATTCTGGCTACCCAGAAGAAAATGATATCATAGCCTGTTACCAATACATCTGTTGGATAGAAATACTTTAAGTCCTCGGTTTTATCAGGCCAGCCCAAGGTTGAGAACGGCCACAGAGCCGAACTGAACCAGGTATCAAGAGTATCAGGGTCCTGCTCAATTCTGCTGCTTCCGCACTTAGGGCAAACATCGGGATCACTGCCCTGAACCATCATATGCCCACACTCAAGACAGTAGTATGCAGGAATCCTGTGTCCCCACCAGAGCTGTCTTGATATACACCAGTCCTGGATATTTCCCATCCAGTTGAAATATATTTTTGAAAATCTCTCGGGAACAAACTTTATTGTTCCATTTCTTACAACATCTATAGCAGGCTCAGCCAACGGTTTCATACGAACATACCACTGCTTTGAGATAAGAGGCTCAACAACGGTTCTACATCTCTGACAGGTGCCTACATTGTGGGTATGCCCCTCAACCTTTACCAGCAGACCCAGCTTTTCCAGATCCTCAACCATTTTCTTTCTGGCCTCGTATCTGTCCATGCCTTTGTATTGTACGGCATTGTCATTCATAATAGCATTATCGTCCATAATCCTTATCTGAGGAAGGTTATGTCTCAAACCAACCTCATAGTCGTTGGGATCATGAGCAGGAGTTATCTTAACACAGCCTGTTCCAAACTCCTTATCAACATAGGAGTCGGCAATTACAGGTATCTCCTTGTTTACCAAAGGTAAAATCAGAGTCTTTCCCACAAGATGTGTATATCTTTCGTCCTCAGGGTTTACAGCCACGGCAGTATCGCCAAGCAATGTCTCGGGGCGGGTTGTTGCAATAATTACAAATTCATCGCTGTCCTTTACAGGATATTTTATGTGCCAGAAGTGTCCGGCCTGTTCCTCATACTCAACCTCTATGTCAGATATTGAAGTGTTACACTTTGGACACCAATTTGTAATTCTTTCGCCTTTATAAATAAGACCTTTTTCGTAAAGCTTCAGAAATACCTCCTGAACAGCTTTGGAAAGCCCATCATCCATGGTAAAACGTTCGCGTTCCCAGTCACAGGAGCTTCCCAGCTTTTTAAGCTGTTCAACAATTCTACCTCCATAGACTTTTTTCCATTCCCAGGCCTTTTCAAGGAATTTTTCACGGCCCAGCATATCCTTTGTGATACCTTCCTTTGCCATGGCATCAACGATCTTTGCCTCGGTAGCTATACTTGCATGATCGGTGCCCGGAAGCCACAAAGCACAGAAACCCTGCATCCTTTTTGTTCTGATAAGTATATCCTGCAAGGTATTGTCAAGGGCATGTCCCATATGGAGCTGTCCTGTAATATTCGGCGGTGGTATTACAATTGTATACGGCTTTTTGCTGCTGTCTGGAACAGCATGGAAATAGCCCTCTTCCATCCATTTGGTATATAGCCTGTCCTCAACCTGACTTGGGTCATATTGTTTTGCTATGTTCTGATGTTCATCCATGTCAAATCCTCCAAATTATTTTAATTGTACTATCTCACTAAATCATACATATCAAAGTAGAAATAATTCTTCTTTTACTGATTATTTGGAACTGTTGATGAAAAACAAAATCAGTCCCGGTAATAGAATCACCAATCCTGCAATTTTTGTTTTAAAAACAGCTGTGTTGAATTTATAATCCTGAATCTCTGCTTCTATCATCTCAGAAGCATTCTGACATTTCTGTTTTTCTACAAGGTTTAGCTTTTTCACTATAGCTTTGGCAGAAAGTACTATTATAAAGCCTATTGCCATAACAATCAGAGAAAATATATCTAATAAATTCATAATCTGCTCCTCTCTATTTCTCAATTTTATAGAATATCCGTTCAAGTTATAAATTTCTTAACACTGAAAAAGCTCCGTCCAGTATTTGGACGAAGCATCTTAACTCGCGGTACCACCAAAATTTCACAGAATTTTACTCAACCGACCGGTTTAACGGAGTAATTGTAATATAAAACCCATGTGAATCTTTAATCGGATAACGTCCGAACCTCCGCTGCAGCCTACTTTAACAAAATTTCAGTGCAGAGCTCCCAAGCTACCTTCAGCAGCTGTTTTTCAGAACCTTTCACCTGGGCTTTTCTACAAAGCCGAATGGTTCCTCTCTGTGGAAATATAACTGCGTACTCCTCTTGTTCATTGCTTTTAAATTATAAAATCACCTAATTATGATATAAAATCTGATTTGTTATGTCAAGAGCCAGAACGTATATCGTTCCTTGTATCATGTAGGATTACAATACATGTGTGACAATTTGAAAAAAAATAATGCGGAAAGTGTATCCAAGGTGTATGTTTAAGTTACCACACAAAAATATACATTAGGAGGATATCTTCCCGCATTAACAGCATAACACAAGATATGAAATATCGTCTATCCCTAATCAAGTATTCACAGAAGTTTGGAGTTACAAAAGCTGCTATAAGGTATCAAACAAATAGGCAATATATTTATCGGTGGCTTAAACGCT
>JAEYWA010000261.1 GCA_023431385.1 Bacillota bacterium
TGTAGTAGCCATTAAGAGAGGCGTACCCATCTTGCATGCCGGCCCGGGCTGCAGTTCAAAAGTAAGCGGACTTATTGGTCAGGGAGAAGGCTATGCGGGAGGAAATACAATTCCCTGTACAAACACCGGTGAGGCTGAAGTTGTATATGGTGGTGAGGGAAGGTTAAGAAACGTTGTTGACGGCGCTTTTAAGGTAATAGATGCAGATTTGTATGTCATTCTTACTGGATGTACCTCTGATATTGTGGGAGATGATGTTGGCAGAGTGACAGGTGAATATCAGGCACTGGGAAAACCTATTGTTTTCGCAGAAACAGGCGGTTTCAAAAGTAATAATTATGTGAGCCACGAATCGGTTGTCAACGCAATTATTGATCAATACGTGGATGTGCATAACAAAGGCGGAAACATTCAGAAGGGCCTTGTAAATGTATTTGCCACAGTACCTTATCAGGACCCTTACTGGAACGGAAATCTTGAAGAGATCAAACGAATTCTTGAGGGTATCGGACTTAAGGTAAATATACTATTCGGAAATGAATCGGAAGGCGTTGACGAATGGAAAACCATTCCCGACGCTGAGTTTAATATATTAATTAACACCTGGACCGGGCTTGGAATTGTAAAGCACCTAGAAGAGAAATATGGTACATCCTATTTACAATTCCCATACATACCCATAGGAGGAATAGAGACAACAAAATTCCTGAGACAGGTAGCCGAGTTTGGTGAACTGGATAAGAAAATCGTTGATGCTTTTATTAGCAAGGAGGAAGAGAAATACTATTCCTTTATTGAGAGAACAGCGGACTTTATGCTTGAATTCAGATACGGAATTCCAAGGAGATTCTATACAATCTTGGACGCAGCTTATTCCATAGGCTTTTCCAAGTTTTTATTAAATGAATTGGGTATAATTCCTGCAAAACAATATGTGATAGATGATACACCTGAAGAATTCAGGGAGAGTATAAAAGATCAATTTTCAAAAATATCTGAGTTAAGATCAGCTGAAGTAGCTTTTTCTATAGATGGAGGTGCTATACAACAAGAAATCCGAGAAGAACCTCAGAAAAACAGGGCGATAATACTGGGCAGCGGCTGGGAAAGAGATCTTGCCAGTGATATTAAGGCCGATCTGCTGATTATAAGCGCACCGGTAACCTACAGGTTGGTGCTTAATTGTGGATATGCCGGCTACAATGGCGGTTTGAGAGTAATAGAAGATATCTATGACATAGTACTGAATACGTACAGATGATGATTTCAAGCTGCTTATGTTCTTAAATTACCGTTTGCTGTAAGATGAGGTGTGATTTGGAGGTTGCAATGGAAGACAGTTTTATTATTATAAAAGATTTATATAAGACCTTTAAGAATTCTGATGGAGATGTTGAGGTGTTAAAGGGCATCGATCTAGAACTTGAAAAGGGTGATATTTTTGGAATTGTAGGGTTCAGCGGTGCAGGAAAATCAACATTAATCAGATGTTTGAATCGGCTCGAAGCACCAGACAGCGGCAGGGTAAAAATTGGAGAACATGAGATTACAGAGCTGTCTAAAAAGGAATTGAATCTTCATCGTCAAAAAATTGGTATGATTTTTCAGCATTTTAATCTTTTTGACTCCCGAACTGTTTTTGGTAATGTGGCTTATCCCCTTGAAATTGCAGGTTATGACAAAAAGCATATCAGAAGGCGGGTTGATGAAATTCTTGAACTGGTTGAACTCAGCGACAAAAGGAACTGTCACATCGGACAATTGAGTGGTGGACAGAAGCAGAGGGTCGGAATAGCAAGAGCCCTGGCAAATAACCCTGATGTATTGCTAAGCGATGAAGCAACTTCGGCACTGGACCCTCAGACAACTCTATCAGTACTTGATCTTCTCAAGGATATAAACAGAAAACTGGGTCTGACCATAATACTAATAACTCACGAGCTGGAGGTAATAAAATACTCATGTAACAATATGGCTGTACTTGAGAGTGGTGTTATAGTCGAAAAAGGGCCTGTCAGAGAGGTATTCAGAAATCCGAAAAGTGATACGGCAAAATTATTTGTAAAAATAAATGAGGAATTTGCGGCAAACCAATGGGTAAAGGAGGGAGAATTCATATGAATTTAACAAACAGCAGCCTTATTGAAGTTTTGAAAAGTACTTTTGGAAAAGATGTATGGGCCATTGTTACTCCTGCAATAAAAGAAACCCTTTACATGACAATACTGACTACTATTTTTACCCTGCTGCTGGGAGTTATTCTGGGAATAGTTCTTGTTGTAACTGATAAACAGGGTATACATCCTCTTCCAGTGTTTAACAGAATACTTGGGGCCATTGTTAATGTATTAAGATCTCTGCCCTCAATGATACTTATAATTCTTACACTTCCACTCTCAAGGCTTTTTATTGGCAGAGCTTATGGTCCTGAAGCATGTATTCTGGCATTAGTGGCAAGTTGTGTTCCAATGTTCGGCAGACTTGTGGAAAGCAGTATCCTGGAGGTTGCCAAAGGAAAAATTGAGGCTGCAAAAGCTATGGGCACACCCAATCGGTATATAATAACCAAGGTACTGATACCTGAAGCCCTGCCTTCACTTGTCAGAGCCTTCACTATAGCGGTAATCGCAATCATTGCCACAACAGCCCTTGCAGGCTCCTTCGGAGCTGGTGGTCTTGGAGATGTGGCAGTAAGGTTCGGGTATTCCAGATTCAAGACAGACATACTTATTGCTGCGGTGCTGGTGCTGATAATACTGGTTCAGTTGGTTCAGTTTCTGGGTGAGTCAATATCAAAGTACATTATTAAAAAAAGATTTTTAATGTAAGTAATGCTTATAAGCTTATTTTAAAATGTTCAGTTACGTTTAAAACTTTAAATGAAAAATATGAAAGGATGAATTAATTTTATGAAAAGAAGAATTCTAACACTATCAGGAGTGATATTATCAATTATACTTTTTGCTACAGGCTGCGGAAAAGCCGCTGATACGTCAAGCGGAAGTACAGCAACTGCACAGACTTTCTCAAAGGATAAACCGGTGACTTTAAAGGTTTTGGCAGACCAGGTGCCCCATGCGGAACTATTGAATTATGTAAAGCCTAAGCTGGCTGAACAGGGAGTAAACATTGAAATAACAATAGCAGAGGGTTCTCTTGGTGAACGTGGTAATGAGGTTGTAGATAACGGAGAGTTTGACGTAAACTTCTTCCAGCACCAGCCTTACCTTGATTCAGTAAAGAAAGAGAAGGGTTATGACCTTGCAAATGCAGGCAATATTCATGTAGAACCAATTGGCTTTTATTCAGTCAAGTACAAAGCAAAGGAAGAGATTCCTGACGGAGCTGTTATAGGTATTCCAAACGATGTAACAAATGAATACAGAGCACTAAAAATTCTCGAAGAAAACGGTTTTATAAAATTAAAGAGCGATTTGCCCGAACACTCAGCAACTGTAAAAGATATTGCTGAATATACTAAAAAAATTGAAATCAAGGAAATTGATTCGGCTCAATTAATAAGGCTGAAGGGAGACTTTGACGGATACATAACAAACACCAATAAGATACTTGAAGCCGGAATAGATACCAATTCTGCATTGTTCAGAGAAGGCAAGGATTCACCCTATGCAAATATTCTCACAACCAAGACCGGCAGAGCTAATGATCCTGCCATAGTTGCATTAAAGAATGCATTGACCACCGAGGATGTGCGGAAATTTATTGAAGAGAAATATAAAGGTGCTGTAATCCCGGCTTTCTAAGGCGGTTAGCTTGAAAGACTTCGCTAAAGCTTAAATTCTATTACATTTTGTGACCGCTGTCGGCTCAGGAGGTTAGCTTGAAAGACTTCGCTAATGCTTGTCTTCCTAACTAACCTATGAATTTATGGCCGTGCGAAGTATTCAAAGTATCTATAGAACTTGATTGAAGTAATGTTTTGAGCAAATACTTTGAAAGCGCACATGGCCAATTAACCTCCTTTATTCGCCATATAGCGGATAAGGAGTAGATAAATTTTATCATTTTGTGACCGCTGTCGGCTCAGGAGGTTAATATGGGTCAAAAAATCGCTATAGCAAGCAGTGATGGTGTAAATATAGACCTTCACTTTGCAAAAGCATCGGGTTTTTACATATATGAGATCAAG
>JAEYWA010000048.1 GCA_023431385.1 Bacillota bacterium
GCAGAAAAACACCGGACGGAGAATTCAGAGATATAGCTCACCCTATTAATGCGACAGCCAGAGAAAAACTCCAGACAGCAATTTTAGCTAGTTTTGAGAGCTCATTACAAGAATAATCCAAGAATAAGTAAAAGGATACTTCAAGGAGTATCTTTTTTTATTTTAATAAATAGAAAATTAATTGTAGAAAAAATACTGGTTCCTACTTTTAGCAGGTTTTGAAAAAATCTATACAATATATAGGTGATATAAACCCCATTTTTGTTAGTGTTAATGGTTGAAATTATTACATAAAAGTGAGAGAATAGTACCTGTAAAATACAGTGGGGGCTTTGAAAATGAAAAAGATTCTGGGATTAGTAATATCCGACGGTAATAATAGTGCTTTTAAGTCCAAAAGCTCTAAGGAAAGCCATAATGTATTAGGACAAAGTATTCAACAATGGTCAACTACAGGCATGATAGAGCTGGTAACAGAAATACAGACAATTACCTTTGAGGAATTGGAAAGATGTAAGCAGCTAATAAGTACTGTGGAGTTGGTAATTATAAACTGGGCGGATCAACCGTTAATATCCGGCCAAACCTTCCGAAAACTTCAGGATAAGCATTTTACCGAAGGAAATAGTGCTACGGCGATTTTTCCTGATTGGCAGCCAGATTCCATAAGTGAAGCGTCAGTTTATATTTTTAGCGGAACTGAATTATTGAATAGACTTAGTGAGCTTAACGTTTTTAACCTTTCTAGAGAAGTATTAAAGCAATGTTTTCTATCCATAAACAATACCAATAAAATTTTAACAGAGAATTGTAATGAATTCCTGGTCGTGACCGACCGGATTGCTCTTGCTGAGGCTACGGCCGAACTAAAGGCAAAGATACTAAGCGAAATAATGCTTTCTGGTGTAACAATTGTTGATCCCTCATCAACATATATAGATGTAGGAGTCAATATCGGCGAGGACACAATAATTCTTCCGAATACAATACTGGAAGGTAATACAGCCATTGGAGAAGACTGTACTATCGGTCCGAATTCAAGAATTTCAAACTGCAAAATAGGAAATAATGTTGAAGTAGCCAATTCGGTTGCTGTTGACAGTTCTATTGGAGATGGAACTCATGTTGGACCTTTTGCTTATTTGCGTCCGGGCAGTATGGTTGGAAGACAGGTGAAAATCGGTGATTTTGTCGAGATAAAAAAATCTGTTATTGGAGACAGAACCAAAATATCACATCTTACTTATGTGGGTGATGCCGAAGTAGGCTCAAATGTTAATATTGGCTGTGGTGTAGTTTTTGTAAATTATGATGGAAAAAATAAGAGTAAAACAATAGTCGGAGATAATTCCTTTATCGGCTGCAATACAAATCTCGTATCGCCTGTTGTTGTTCACAATGATGCTTATATAGCTGCAGGATCGACCATTACTGATGAAGTGCCTGAGAATTCCCTTGCCATAGCAAGAGAACGTCAGGTTATTAAAGAAGATTGGGTACTAAAAAAAGATATGAAGCGCAAATAAATCATATATAAACATTAGTGATAAAAAGGAGAGTTGAAATGAATTTGCATGGTAAGGACATAAAAATATTTACAGGAAACTCTAATAGGCAATTGGTAAATGAAATAGCTGAAAAAATCGGTATTCCTGTAGGTGTTGCAAGTGTTGGATGTTTTAGTGACGGTGAAACAGCTGTAAACATCGGAGAAGTAGTAAGAGGTTCTGACGTATTTATTATTCAATCCACCTGCCAGCCTGTAAATGACAACCTTATGGAACTTCTTGTAATGATAGATGCTGTCAAGAGGGCATCAGCTGGAAGAATAACTGCCGTAATTCCTTACTTTGGTTATGCCAGGCAGGACAGAAAGTCAAGAGCTAGAGATCCAATATCAGCAAAATTAGTTGCAAATCTTTTAACTATAGCCGGAGCTGACCGAATACTGACTATGGATTTACATGCTCCGCAAATTCAGGGTTTCTTTGATATCCCTGTGGACCATTTGCTTGGAGTACCCATATTAGCCGAATATTTCAAGGAGAAGTTTGCAGGAGAAGATGATGTTGTAGTGGTATCTCCTGACGTTGGTAGTGTTACAAGGTCAAGAAAAGTAGCAGAAAGACTCGAAAGCCCGCTGGCTATTATTGATAAGCGTCGCCCAAAGGCCAATGTGTCTGAGGTAATGAATATAATCGGTGATATAAGAAATAAAAGATGTATTCTTGTAGACGACCTCATTGATACAGGAGGAACAATTGTAAACGGTGCAAATGCCTTGATGGATGCAGGTGCAAAGGAAGTTTATTCCTGCTGTACACATGCTGTTTTATCAGGACCTGCCATACAAAGAATTCAGGATTCTGCTATTAAGGAACTAGTTGTACTCAACACAATTACTCTTAATAATGAAAAGAAAATCGACAAAATAACTGCTTTATCTGTTGCAGGAGTATTTGCTGAAGCGATTGAGAGAATTTATGGAGATATATCCATAAGTACTTTGTTCACACAAATATAACGAGGCGGCAATAGAAAAGTTTATTTTTCAGCCGATGTATAATAAAAAAATATTTTACAAAATGTAATAATACTACTAAAATAGAGTAGTGATAATAAATTTACGGGGCGGTCCGTTTTTGGAACCGCCCTTTAAGCGTATGCTTTAAGCGTATGAAAATATACCTATTTTAACAGGTTGTACTATTCAGAGTATTTATTAGAAATAGTAGGTGTTAGCCAATATGCACGCAGACTGGAGGCCGAACTTGGGAGAAATGTTTTTAATAGCCGGACTGGGCAATCCGGGAACGAAATATGATAATACAAGGCATAATGTTGGATTTAATACAATTGATCAACTTTCGGTTAAACTCAATATAAAGCTTTCGAAAATCGGATTTAAAGGAGTTTACGGTGAAGGAGAGGTTGATGGGACAAGAGTTATTTTATTGAAACCGCAAACCTTTATGAATCTTAGCGGTGAGAGCATAAGAGATATTTCAGCATGGTATAAGCTGCCAATGGAAAACATATTGGTTATATATGATGATATTGATCTCGAACCGGGTAAAATCAGAGTTAGGCCCAAAGGCAGCTCGGGTACTCATAATGGCATGAAATCGATAATATATCAGCTCCAATCAGACGCCTTTCCCAGAATTCGTATAGGAATAGGCCGTGCACCTGAAAGGTGGGACCTTGCCGATTATGTCCTGAGCAAATTTTCAAAGGAAGACAGAGAAGTAATCAACGGAAGTATAGAAAAGGCGGCTGAAGCGGCACTAACCGTAGTGCGGAACGGTGTGGAAAAAGCGATGAACTGCTTTAATAAATAGCGGAGGAACACATGAATTTATTTGCAGACCCCCTTTTAAAACTGAATGAATACAATACACTTCTTGAGGCTGTC
>JAEYWA010000050.1 GCA_023431385.1 Bacillota bacterium
CATAATTATCGAAGAGTACCCATTTCGGCGGACGGATAATGTCCCACGAGTTAAAGCTGATAAAAAAGCTGAACAGCATCGGGCCAAAGTAAAACAGGACCAGTCCGATAATTGCCGGTAATATAAAGAAGTAGCCCCATATCATGTTCGAATTTTTATATACAAAAGTACGCCTGCTCGGTTTATTCATTTTCTCCATGAGTCTTCACCTTTCAAAAGAAAGGTCCCCTCCGAAAGCATTCCGATACCATTTTGCATTTCCGGAGGGGACCACTATAATCAAACAAATAATTTTTGTTATTTATCCCAGTATCCCTGCCACTTGCCAGATGTCTTCTCTTCCAGGATCTTGACCATTTCTTGTGCCGTCTTGTTTCCCAGCCATAGCTTGTCCATTTCAGGGCTAATTGTCTGGTCTACAATAGGTCCGAAATTCTTTAGGTTGACATTCTCAGGAGTGATGGAAATATTCATTATAGATGGTACTGCCTTCAGGAAGTCCGCAGTGTGCTTGTTCATGTCGGACCACTGGGTAAATTTACCTTCGTCAGTGTAAAAACTCTTCAGGTTTGGCAGATTCATCTTTAAGACATTTTCATTCAGATCGCCGTCTGTGACATACTGAAGGAACTTGAATGCCTGATCAGGGTACTTAGTGGTCGCTGACATCATGTAACAGGAAGCCCATGCGATTGATACTGATGTCTTCATTGCTGGATATGGCGCAACGCCTACATCAAAGTTTTCTGTTACGAAATTCACGTCATCCCAGGTACCACTGGGCAGAATGCCGAGTTGTCCATTGATGAGCATTGCAGCTGATGCTGGCAGGGATTTCGTAACGGCGATGGAAGGAGCTACATGATCCTTGTTTATCATATCCGATATGCCTTGCATAACCTGGATCGCTTCGGGAGAGCCCAGACCCAGTGCTTTTCCGTCAGGAGTCGCATAAGAAGCGCCGTTGTTATAAAGCAGGTTCATATTATGGAGCCAGAAGGTAGGGGCAAGGATACCATAAACTTTTATTGACTTGGGATCGAACCCCGCCTCGTTGGCGTGCTTTCCATTTTTGTCAGTTGTAATCTTCTTTGCTGCAGTTAACATTTCGTCCCACGTCCACGAGGATTTTGCATCTGTTGATGGAAACGGGATTCCAGCATCCTGGAATAGCTTTTTGTTGTAGTAAACCATCATGGTGGCAAGGCTGGAAGCCACTCCCCAGATCTTATTGTCACTGGATTTGAACAGGGCTGCGCCGACATATTTGTCTTCCGGAACAATTCCGTTCTTTTCGTAATATGGTCTCAGATCGGCCCCAATACCTTTTTGTCCCCATTCTACAGGCAGGTATTCGTTTATGTAAAAAATGTCCGGAGTTGCATCTGCTGCAATCAAGGTGTTAATTTTACTCAGATAATCGTCATACTTGATGACTTCACCCTTTACTTCGATGTCGGGATTAGCTGCGTTAAACTTTTCTATGCTGTCCATATCAAGATCTCTTTCAGAGCCTTCTCCCCATTTCAGGAAGCTGATAACCGCCTTTTCCTTAGTCTCTTCGACCAGAGCTGAGGGAGCTGTAGCTGTCGCCGAGCCCTCCGACACGGCTGACGCTCCGTCGTTCTTTGTTGTGCCGCAGCCTGCAAGTGAGGTTAAAAATAACATTACCACCAGAACAATACTTAAAATCTTTTTACCTCTCATTTTTTCCATCCTTTCTTAATTATATAATTAATGCCTCTTTCTAAATGATGTTTCGAATGCTATAATTATTGCTGAGAATTGGTCGACCCGCTATTAGTATAGCATCTACATTCCAGTGACAATGGTATTATTTTTAGATTTTTACCTGTAAAATATTTAGTTCTATGGGGGTCACCACCATGAAGTATTTCCTGTATAATTTAAGAGGCTCTTTTAGGCGATTGAAGATAAGAGATAAAGTGTTTTTACTGGTTTTGATGGCGACTCTTATGTCAACCACCATCTTTTTTTCTATTTCCTACATCATTTATCTTAATTCAGTCAAGACCAAGGCTCAAAGCTATAGTTACTATATGATCAGCCAGATGATTAAAAATACCGATTCCTATTTTAAAGGAATCGAAAGTATCGCCCTTTCCCTGGCTTATAACCATTACATCCAGAAAATTGCTGACAGCAATGCTGAGAATAAGGATTTTTACTCCTACAAGGATGCGGAGTACATCGACAACGCCCTTAAGCTCTTCGTATACTCAAGGAACAACTTGCAGATTGCAGTTTTCATGGAAAACGACGTCAGTTCCTTTTTTACGCTTTACACCAGCATCAATCAGAATCCTAATTACAATTTCAAAGAGGATAAATGGTATACCGAAGCAAAAAATTCGAAGGAACGGAGGGTCATTCTAATCGATAATCCTCAGAACTACTATGCAGAAAAAGATAGGAAACCTGTATATACTATGGTTTACAAGATCCATAGCTCCTTTACACAGGAAGTGATCGGGTACGTGCTTATGGATGTCGATAAGATGCAGTTTGAGGATTTTTTTAAGAACGAATACCTTGATATCGAGCATACAATTATATTGGACGAGAATGAAAACATAGTATACAGCTACCCCGAAAATCCATCCTTCAGAATCGCTCAATACCTCCCGAAGGATCAGAAGTGGGGTTATTTCAGCAAGTCTATCGATTACAATGAATACATGGTTATCTTCGGCACCTCTGAATATTCCAAATGGAAAATCGTTAACGTCCTGCCATATAAATCAATACTAAAGGACGTGGACAACCTTAAGACGTTGTTCATATTTATTTCCCTGTCTCTTTTCGTGGTGACCATTGTCATCTCCTACCGGTTTTCCAAGCGGATCACAAATCCATTGGTGCAACTGTCACGAGGTATGGAGAAGATCAAAAATGGCGAGTTTCAGTTCAGCGTTCCCGCCACCTCCGATGATGAAATCGGTGCTCTTGTCCAGGATTTTAACAGTATGACCAACCAGATCGATTATCTGATAAAAAGGAACGAGACTATTGAACTGCTTCGGAAGGAAACAGAACTTCAGGCACTGCAGCATCAGATAAACCCGCATTTCCTGTACAACACCCTTGAGATTGTGATAGGGCTGTCCAGCGAGAATGAGAGTAAAAAGGTGATAGCCATATGCAAGAATCTGGGCAGTATGTTCCGGTACAATTTGAACAGTCAGAGGGTGGTATCCATACGGGATGAACTTAATCACATCCGTAGTTATACCCAAATACTGGAGTATCGATTCGAAGACAAATTCAGGGTAGAGTATTCAATCAATCCCGATGTGTATGAATACAAGACCGTTAAATTTATCCTGCAACCTTTTGTGGAAAACACCATAAGTCACGGGTTCAAAAACATTACCAGGGATGGATTGTTGTTACTTAATGTCGATTGGCATGAAGAGCAAATACGTTTTACTATTTCAGACAACGGATCAGGAATCGAAGCGAAAAAACTGAATGCGATTCACTCTACCTTGCTACATTATGGTGAAAATTCCATTGAGAAATCCGATATACCGCAGCATCTGGGCATCATCAATGTATTTATGCGGTTAAAGCTCCTGTTCCAGGACCGTTTAGGCTTTTCCATCGAGAGTGTCCCGGGAAGGGGAACAACAGTAACAATAGAGATACCGCCAATCACATAGACGTTTACCTTAGCTGCTTATACAAATTTTTCTGTGATGCCGGACAGACCGAAGCAATAGGAACGTTAGGGCCGGAAGGCCGATAGAATAGGAGTGGGTGAAAATGTACCGCGTAATGATTGTAGACGATGAAAAATTTGTAAGGAAAAGTATCATAAATCAGATAGAATGGGAACAGAGAGGACTTGTCCTGGCCGGAGAGGCAAATAATGGTGAGGATGCTCTGGGCCTTGTCGGCCTGGTAAAGCC
The DNA here is from genome assembly GCA_023431385.1 of Bacillota bacterium. Taxonomy (GTDB): domain Bacteria; phylum Bacillota; class Clostridia; order Acetivibrionales; family DSM-1351; genus Ruminiclostridium. Next base: position 3,933 of record JAEYWA010000050.1, read on the forward strand.
TGATATCATCCTGGTCGATATCAAAATGCCGATCATGAATGGGATAGAACTGATAAGGAATGTGAAAAGGGACTATCCGGACATATATTTCATCGTTCTCAGTGGATATGACGATTTTGAATACACTAAAGAGGCTATTAAGCTAGGGATTACCAATTATATCAAAAAGCCCATTGACGAAAATGAACTTAATGAGACATTGTGCCTGATCGTCAACCTGATACGGCATCAAAAGGAAAGTGAGGAGCAAATCAGGGATATTTCCAGACAGATCAAAAAGAGCAAGGCTATTGTATATGAGAAATACCTGAACAATCTTCTGTATCGTCAATACAACCTCTTCTCTGAAGAAGGGGTGGAATTCACATATGGGAATTTCAGTCTCCTGCTGGCCTATGTCAGTGAAGCATCCAGCACTAGCAATCTGCCGGAGCAGCTGGTTGAAACCATTCAGAAGGGTGTCTCGGACATTCTGAAAACAATGCCGGATTATCTGCTCGATGCGTATGTCTTTTCAAACCCGCTTTGCCCGAACGAAATCAGAATTCTGTTGAATGGAGATGCGCTTTCCGGCCAATCTGACAGCATAGCCGGCAGATTGTATGCCTTGCTTCAAAAAGAACTCAGTCTTACGAAAACGCTGAGTATTTCTATATCCGTAAGTACTTCCTGTGACCGGACGCAGGCCATTCCGCAAATATACCAGCAATGTGTTGACCAGCTTAAGAGGAAGATCCTGCCGGGACAGCCGCCTGTACTTCACGGGGAGAATGCGGCCGTGAATGATTTCGTTTTTTCAGAGTTTATATACCACTCCGTCAATTTGCTGAAAGGATTTATTGAAAAAAGGGACCTACAGAATATCAACAGGACCCTGGAAAAAATATTTGACGACAGGAATGAAAAGAAATTTACTGTTGCTTTACTGGAGAGCATTGTATTGGAAATCCATAATGCAGTCAAACGGGCTGTCGTGAAGCTTGATATGCGGATTCCGGGGTTTTCCGTCAACGACTTGTTTCAGCCGGACTACTTGCTGAAATTCAATGACTTGGCTGAACTGAAGCAGGATATTGCTTTGCTGATGAGTCAGTTCCTCGGACTGTCACATATGGAAGAGGGTACCTTGATCAACCGGATTCGGCAGTATATGTTGGAGCACTATGCAGAAAACCTGTCATTGTCAAAAATTGCACAGGAGCATTACCTGAATCCCAGTTACCTTTCGCAGCTATTCAAGAGCAAGACCGGAGAAAACATCTCCCGGTTTCTGGAGGATATACGGGTGGAAAAGGCCAAAGAACTACTGTCGAGTCTTTCGGTCTCGGTAGTGGATGTCGCATTTCTGGTGGGATATAACGATGCGAGGTATTTCAGCAAGGTTTTCAAAAAGAATACCGGTATGCAGCCATCGGTCTACCAAGAAAGGAATAACCCGGATTTTGTCCGGAAACAGACTGGGCAATAGGGCAGGTTCCTGCCCGATTGACGGTTGATTACTTTAATAAGCCATACAAATTCGAATGATTGGACTTAGCACTATAAGTGCTGTGTATTCATCACTGAGAATGAAAAAAGGTAATACCGCCTTTCAGCCAACGTTGTCGTAACATACTTACAACTTTGACAGGCATGGTATTACCTTTTATATTATTTACATATCTGTTCTATTGAAGAATTGACTTTATAAACCACAAATTCTTGCTGTAATCTGCTACATGATCTTCAAAATCTGATACTATTCCAAAATCACCATCTGAATCTGCTTCATTTCTGATATCGGTCGCCAGGTTTTTCATATTATTCAAGTCTTCTTGAATTGTTTCAAGTAGGGCAGTACTGGAAATTTTGTCATCGTCTAATTCTGTTATAGATGTATTTTGCAGGTAATCTGCCATTTTAGCCAAAGGCTTCTCACCTCTAATCTTAATGTGTTCTGCCACTTCGTCATACTTTTTGAACATGTCATCATACAATGTCTCGGTAAAATTGTGGAGCTGCATAAATTCTTTACCTACAACATTCCAATGCAAGTTGTGTAGTTTAATATTTAAAACAGCTAAATTTGATAAATATTCATTCAATTTTTTATAGTCTTTCATGTAAAATTCTCCTTTATTATTTTTACTATATTTCTACAATAAAAGTATTACCTGCTTTTTTAATTTATATGCACTAATTTAACGAGCTTTATGCTATTCACATTTTGATAATACTAGTGTTAATATGGGTATTAATATTAATTAGATATCAAAAATTTTGGGGGGTAATAATTGATGGAAATGCAAAGTATTTTGTTTGCTTTTGGACTTACGCTATTTGCAGGGTTATCGACAGGAATAGGCAGTGCACTTGCATTCTTTACAAAAAGGACCAATACTAAGTTCCTATCCATTGCACTTGGTTTTTCAGCCGGAGTTATGATTTATGTATCCATGATTGAAATATTTGTTAAGGCTAAGGATTCACTTGTTGAAGAATTAGGTAAAGTTGGAGGTTCATGGGCTACGGTGGCAGCCTTCTTTGGTGGAATATTTCTTATAGCTGCTATTGATAAGTTTGTACCAGCAGGTGAAAATCCTCATGAGCTTAAGAAGGTTGAGGATATAAACAGCAAAAATGTTGATATTAACCGTGGTAAGCTTATGAGGATGGGCATGTTTACTGCTCTTGCAATTGCTATTCACAACTTTCCAGAAGGGCTAGCAACCTTTACATCTGCTATAAAAGATCCTTCACTTGGAATTGCAATTGCCGTAGCTGTAGCAATCCATAACATTCCTGAAGGAATTGCAGTTTCTATTCCGGTTTATTATGCAACAGGAGACAAGAAAAAAGCATTCAAGCTTTCTTTTCTTTCGGGGTTATCAGAGCCGGCAGGTGCTATTATAGGTTATCTGATTCTTTTTAGATTTTTTAATGATGTTGTTTTCGGTGTGTTATTTGCCTCGGTGGCCGGTATTATGGTATTTATTTCGCTGGATGAGCTTTTACCTACAGCAAGGGAATATGGTGAGGCTCACCTCTCAATTTACGGATTGATAGCAGGAATGATGGTTATGGCGGTGAGCTTATTAATGTTTATATAGATACCGGTTTCAGATTATAAGTATGTTGAAGCAGTGTTTTTGATTGCTGAGAGTGGAGGGTAAGTATACTTGTTCATGAAGGTACTCAAGAGTTGTGTATCGGAAGTATATCAACACTGCTTCTATAAATTGTCTGACAGTCTATTTATTATTTGCTTGTTTGTAAATTACTCTTTATTACATAATGATTTTTTCTTTTTCTTCTGATATTCTTCTCATTATATTGTATTCTTTTGAAATGAATGAGAGAATTCTCTTGTTTTATAAACTTTCGAGCTACTTTTCTGAAGGTTTCCGGTAACAAAACCGGCTACCCGTCTACCTGAGTGTGTCTGTAATTGTCTAATAAGTTTTTAATTTAAAGATAGATATAAGTGAAGTAGATATATAAAGGCCAATCAAAAATACCTGTTATTAGTAAATTAAACATAAAAATACGACATGTTATGAGCAAAATGTACAAAAAATTATTAATAATAGGTTGACGTAATGTGCAAAAGTATATATAATTCAAATATAGATTATGTTAACCGATTTCGTAGATCGATAAATCTATAACTATGATAAAATAGTAGATTTATGAAATGATGTTAACTCAATTTGCACTAAATCGGATATTATGTAAAGTGATTTAGTATATCGATACCATTGTTGTTAATCGATTACGTATATCGATGACTATATTGGTAATTGGTTTATACCATTATGAATAGAGGGGTTAGTGTAAGTGAGTGCATCAATACAAAAAACAACAATTAATCAGGTAGCAGAGGCTGCAGGGGTATCTACAACTACTATTTCAAGGTACCTGAATGGAAAGTATGAATACATGTCTGTTAAGACCAGGGAAAGAATTCGGAAAGTAATTGAAGAACTGAACTATAGACCAAGCAATATTGCTAGAAGCTTGAAAGCTAATAAAAGTGGTGTTGTTGGGTGCATAATTGCTGATATTACAAGTCCTTTTTCAGCATACGTAGTTAAAGGCATCAATGATGTTTGCAGAAAAAATGGATACAAAGTTCTGTTCTCCAATACAGATAACAGTCCGGAAAGTGAAATGGAATGTATAAAATCATTTATGGATAATAGTTTGGACGGACTTATAGTAAATACAACAGGATATGTAGATGATTATTTAGTTGAGCTTAATAAGCAGGGAATTCCTATTGTTATGGCCGATAGATGCCTAAAAAATCGTTTTTTATTAGATACTGTTACAACTGATAATTACAACTCAACCTTTGACTGCATGAAATACTTGAAAAATCAGGGATATGATAAGGTCGTGTTTTTTACTCAAAATATAGGAAACAATAGCAGCCGTTATATCAGGCATAATGCATATTTGGATGCTATGGCTAAATTATATGGTGTGGATGGAAAATATCATACTTATGAAATTGATGTTAATAAGCCCGATGTATCCAGAAATTATTTAAGAATAATTAAACAAGAAAACCCTGATAAAGAAATTGCTATTTTTGCTGTGAACGGTGTAACTCTATTGAATGTTCTTCATGCTATAAAGAAAGAAAATATGGAGATAGCAAAGGAGTTTGGAATATGCGGTTTTGATGACTGGGAATGGGCATCATTGATTGGACCGGGTATAACGACAATAACTCAGGATTCATATATGACTGGTGTAAAGTCAGCACAAATACTTATAAAGCGCATTAATGGCGGGGGTAATGGAAAGAAGAAGTATATAGAGATTCCCACTACTCTTATGGTTAGGGGGTCAACCATTCCATACAGAAATAGAAATATTGGAATAGAAAATAAGAAAGTCTGATACATAGAAAGGAGGATATATGAATAAGAATCAGGTTAAACAAGCCATGAAGGGGAAGTTAATAGCTGTTATCCGGCATGAAGACCCAGATACAGCCAGATTGATCTGCCATACTCTTTTTAATTCAGGAATTGACACTTTAGAAATTACTTTTTCAGTTAGTAATGCCCAGAAATTAATAGCAGACTTGAAGAAGGAATTGCCTGAAGCTATGGTTGGGGCAGGAACTGTTCTTAGCAAAGAACAGGCGAAATTAGCGCATGAAAATGGAGCAGATTTTATTGTTTCACCATGTATAGTAGAAGAAGTTGCAGAGTACTGCAGAGAAAAGGAGGTTTTTTGCTCTCTGGGAGCTGCAACCCCAACAGAAGTATTTCGTGCGTATAAGCTAGGTTGTGATGTTGTCAAACTATTCCCTGGGGACTGCTTATCACCTAATATGATTAAGGGAATCAAGGCGCCAATGCCCTTTGTAGAGTTAATGCCAACAGGTGGCGTGGATGACACAAATGTAAAAGAGTGGTTTAAAAGTGGTGCTTATGCAGCTGGTTTTGGAGGTTATCTTACTAAGGGTATCGATAAAACAAATCTTGATGTATTAAGGGCAAGGTGTGAAAAGCTAATTGCAGCCTATCGTTAAAGGAGAAATGTTGTATGGATAAAAGTTTATTGGTTATAAATACGTTAGTATTTCTGGACCAACATAAGGATGGGGTACTACAATGCGAGATGCTGGATGTCATTAATCAGCTGGGAGTAAAAAAGGCGGAAGTCAGAAGAGAATATATCAAGGATTTTAGTTCTGAACTTATTGATATTAATAAAAAGGCTTCAGACCTTAATATGGAGTTGTTTTATTCTGTTCCGGATTTACTTTATAAAGATGGTGAACTTCAGTATCAAAATATAGAAACCTATTTTAAAGAAGCTTTTACAATGGGATGCTCCAACGTAAAAATGAATATTGGCAAATATAATGTCGTTACATCAAATGATGTCAGCAGAATGAATAAATTATGTGATCAGCATTCCATTAATTTAAGAGTAGAAAATGACCAGTCTGAAGAAAATGGAAAAGTTTCAAAAATAAAAACATTCGTTGAAATGTATAAGCAGCTTGGTGGAGATATATCAGTTACATTTGATATAGGAAATTGGGTGTGGCAGAATGAGGAACCTATTGAAAATGCCAATCAATTAAAAGATTATGTTACCTATATTCACCTTAAGGATGTTATGGGCAAAGAAAAACCCAAAACGGTTTTACTCAATGAAGGTGATATTGCATGGAAGAGTATTCTTGATATTTTACCACAGGATGTTCCGCTAGCTCTGGAGTATCCGTGTGGAACAGATGCAGCAAAACAGCTTAATACAGAGCTGGAAAAACTATTTGAACCTAATGCACCCAAATTATAGGATGCTTTAAGGTGCACATAATTGTGCGATATATACTAAAGGGGAGGGCAAAAAGATGAGTCTTAATATTGCAATTGGTATTATCTTATTACTGACTTTTGTTGGATTTACCGTTTTTGCAATTAGAGGTGGGAACTTAATGCTTGGGTTCCTGGTAATGTCAATTATTTGGGTAGCACTTGGTATGATTGGCGGCGTAATCACATGGCAAGATGCGCAAACAAAAGTATTTCAGGGTGGACCTGAGAGTTGGGGTGCAACGGCTGTAATAGTTATATTTGGTAGCTGGTTTGGTCAGGTTTTAATTAAAACAGGCGTAGCTTCAACACTTATCCGTAAAACAGTTGAGCTTGGTGGTGACAAGCCAATGGTTACAACAATTCTTCTTTGCCTTGTAACCGGCTTAATATTCACAAGTACTTTCGGTGCTGGTGCAGTTGTAGCAATAGGTGTTATTATTCTTCCAATTCTATTATCGTTAGGGGTACCTAAACCATTAGCAGTATCATCTTATCTAATGTCTGTTGGATCAGGTATGTATGTGAATATAGTATTATTTAAACAGATGCAAGGTCTCTTTGAAGGATTCCAATATGACAATAATTATTTGAAATTTGGTTTTGCTGCTATGGCTGTTCAGCTAATCGTAGTATTTATAATGGTTGGTGTGAAACTTAAAAAAGCTAATGTAAATCATTCCTGGGCAGCAACTGCAGGAAAAGTAGCAAATGATGGACAGGCTCCTTGGTACGCATTAATCACTCCTATTATTCCAGTAGTATTAGCAATCGTATTTAAATGGCAGCCAATTCCTGCATTTATTGTAGCAGCATTTTATGCATTATTTGTTACTGGAAGTATTAAGAGCTTTAAGGACTGTGAAAAAGTTGTTACTAAAACATTCTATGATGGTGTAGTTGACGTTGCCTCTCTACTTGGATTCTTATTTATCCTTCCAATGTTTAATAAGGTATCCGGATTAAATGCAGTCTTCTTCGAAGAAATATTAGGCGGAGTTTTACCATCAAGCACACTATTAATCTGTATCGTATTTATTATTTTAGTACCATTAGGTCTTTTCAGAGGACCGTTAACTGTATTTGGTGCTGGTTCTGCTACATTAAGTATATTAAGAACAGTTCCGGCATTCGGGGCATCTTTCTTATTCCCATTGTTATATATTCCAACCATTACTATGAATATCTCATGTTGTCCAACTCAGTCATGGAACTTATGGGCAATCAATTATACAAAGAATACAACAAAAGATTTCTTAAGATCAGGTGTTATATGGGGTTGGATTATCTGTGCTATTAATATTGGTTTGGTTTACTTCTTCTATGGAATGTAGTTAGGCTAAAAACTGCAAGAAAGCATAAAACGTGGTATAAAGGTTTACCCCAAAATAGTGTCTCCTAAGTTTAATTTACTAAGTAATAAGCTTAGGAGACTTTTCTAAATAATTAGGATGTATGTTGAGTGAATAAAGGAGATATTAAAATGGTTAAGAAAGCAATTCGTGTTGGTATTGATGTTGGCGGAACACATACCAAAGCTGTAGCTATAGATAATGATACACATGAAATTATAGGAAAAGGTTCTGTTATGACAACACATGACCACGAAATGGGTGTTGCGGCAGGTGTAATTGAGGCGTTTAAATTATGCTTAACAGCAAATAATATTAATCCTGAGAATGTTATCTTCATTGCACACAGTACAACTCAAGCAACTAATGCATTATTAGAGGGTGATGTGGCTGAAGTTGGTATCCTGGCTACAGGAAAAGGCGGCCTCGAAGGCTTTTTAGCAAAGAAACAGAGTAAAATTGATGATATTGACTTAGGTACAGGAAGAATTATTAAGATTCATCATACGTATTTGCCCATAAAGAAATTCAGCAAAGATTCGGTTGAGGGTGAAATAAAGGACCTAAAATCAAAGGGAGCTAGTGTAATTGTTGCTTCTAAGGCTTTTGGAGTTGATGATCTTACAGAAGAAAATCAGATAAAGAGTGTTGCAGATAAATATAATATACCGGTATCTGTCGCTTCAGAAATCAGTAAATTATATGGATTAACAAGAAGAACCAGAACGGCTGCAATCAATGCAAGTATTTTACCTAAGATGCTTGATACTGCAACTAGTACAGAGCGAAGTGTTCGTCAGGCAGGAATTAAGGTTCCCCTTATGATTATGCGTGGTGATGGTGGTGTTATGGACATAGGCGAAATGAAAAAACGTCCTGTTCTAACAATGCTTTCAGGACCAGCAGCCAGTGTGGTCGGTGCACTTATGTATCTTAGAGCATCCAACGGGGTATACTTTGAAGTTGGTGGAACTAGTACTAATATTGGTGTTATTAAAAATGGGCGTCCTGCAGTTGATTATTCAATCGTAGGGGGACATGCTACTTATATCAATTCACTTGATGTTCGGGTACTTGGTATAGCAGGAGGAAGTATGATTCGTGCCTCTAAAAACGGTGTAGTAGATGTAGGCCCCAGAAGTGCGCATATTGCAGGTATGCCATATGCTGTTTATACAGATATTAATGAAATAGAAGATCCGCAGGTTGAATTTTTCTCACCTAAAAAAGGTGATCCGGATGATTATGTTGCAATTAAGTTAAAGAATGGTAAGAGAGTAACAATTACAAACAGCTGTGCAGCAAATGTTCTTGGAATAGTTACACCTGAACACTATTCCTATGGTAATCCGGCTGCTGCAAGAAAAGCAATGGAACCACTTGCAAAATATATGAATATGACTGTAGAAGCAGTTGCAGAGGCAATTTTAGCAAAGTCATTTGAAAAAATAAAACCTGTTATCGAGCAATTGGCAGAGAAATATAAACTTGAAAAAGATCAGATTTCACTAGTTGGTGTAGGTGGTGGAGCGGCTGCATTACTGCCTTACACTGCAGAACACATGCAATTGGATTACAGTATTCCTGAAAATGCTGAAGTTATATCTTCAATAGGTGTAGCACTTGCCATGGTTAGAGACGTTGTTGAACGTACTATTCCAACACCATCAAAAAAAGATATTGCAGATATAAAGAAGGAGGCTGCTGCCCTTGCTATTGCAAATGGAGCAGTACCTGACTCAGTTGAAGTACAGATTGAAATTGATTCACAAACCTCAAGAGTAACTGCAATTGCACTTGGCTCTACCGAAGTACAGACAACTGATTTGTTGAAAGCCTGCTCAGAAGAAGATGCTAAAAAACTTGCAGCTAAATCAATGGGAGTTGACGAAACAGATACTAAAATGGTGGCTAAGAACAATGTATTCTATGTATTTTCAGCACCGAATAAAAAAGGTGATGGGGATCAAATTAGAATTGTTGATAAGAAAGGTTTTATCAAAGTACAGAGAGGAAATGGTGAGGCTCTAAGCTGTAAGGTTGCAGATGCGGTTAAAATTATTGATGAGATGTGGGAACAGCTAGCAGTATTTAAAAGCGATATTAGATTAACTCCTGACCTATACATCTGTATTGGTGGTAAGGTACTTGACTACGCTGGTATGATGGATCTGGAACAGTTACAAATGGTAGTAGATACAGAATTGGGCTTAATGGAACCTAATGAGGAAATCATAATTGTTGGAGCAAGGAATGATATATGATAAAACATAGTACACTAGAGCTACTGAAACTAAATGATTTTGAATGGGGCCTGTATGCTTTCTCAAGAGACCCCCTTGGGGGTAAGCTTACCAATGAGCAAAAAAAGGAGCTGATTCTCGAAGCAAACAGGTGTGGAGCAGAACAGGCGAAAAAGCTTGAAGAAGAATTTGGGAAAAAACCAGTTAGAGATTATGCCCAGAAATTAAAGGTTCAAGTCACCCTGGAAGATAGTGAGGGTAGTGATAATTATATTGTATTTGCCAAATTTAATTATCCTAATAAAGTAACCATATATTCAGGGAATGTTAAAAAGGTTGAAGAACTTATTGAAGAAAATGATATGGGAGAGATATTGGGAGATGTAAATATTGAGTCAATGCTTTTAGCCCATGAAATGTTTCATTACTTTGAAGAAAGCAATAAGGATATCTATACTAAGACTAAAAAAATTGAACTTTGGAAATTGGGTCCAATACGCTATAAATCACATTTAGCTGCTCTTAGTGAAATTGCTGCAATGTCATTTACTAGAGAATTGTTACACTTGGCTTATAATCCATATATTTTTGATGGAATTATGCTTTACCCCCATGATGCTAAAAAGACACAAGAACTGATTGATGAAATATTGACATTTAAGATTAATACTGAAAAAGGTGATTAAATATGTCGGAAGTGATTTTGTTTGGTGAGCCTATGGCTCTTTTTGTAGCGGATACTGTAGGCCCCTTGGAGGATGTTGAACATTTTACAAGATCCCTGGCGGGAGCTGAAGTAAATGTATGTATTGGGTTGTCTAGATTGGAACATAAAGCAACGTATATTACAAGGCTTGGTGATGAGCCTTTAGGAAGATATGTTGAGAAGTTTTTAATTAAAGAGGGCATTGGCACTGAGTTCATAACATTTGACCCGGTCTATCGTACTGGAATACAACTGAAAAACAAGGTTACAGATGGAGATCCGTTTGCTCCATACTATAGAAAGGGCTCAGCTGCATCACGGATTTCTATAGAAGAAATTAATGCGATTGATTTTAATGGAATTAAGCATGTTCATATAACCGGTATTCCACCTGCATTATCAGAATCATGTCGTCAGGCAACCTACAGGTTGTTTGAACGGGCAAATGAGAATAATGTCTATATTTCATTTGACCCAAATCTCCGTCCTGCTCTCTGGGAAAGCAAGGAGATAATGATAAAAACCATAAATGATTTAGCTTCTAAAGCAGACATGGTTTTACCGGGAACTGCTGAAGGTCTTACCCTTATGGGGAGTGAGAAGCCTAATGATATTACAGAATTTTATTTAAAGCTAGGTGCAAAGACTGTCATAGTTAAAATGGGCGGAAAGGGTGCTTATGTAAGGACCGAAAATGAAGCTTATACAGTAGAGGGCTTCAAAGTTGAGAAAGTTATCGACACTGTTGGTGCCGGAGATGGTTTCGCAGTAGGTATTATCAGCGGAAGATTAGAAGGACTGCCATTAAAAGATTGCGTAAGACGTGGGAATGCAATTGGAGCAATTCAGATTCAGCATATCAGTGATAATGAAGGACTTCCAACCAGAAGGGAACTTGAAGCATTTATTGCTTCAGAGGGTAAAATTTTAAACAAATAATTACCGGGAGACATCGATGAAGATACAGGTTGCAATTGACCGAGTGACAATTGAACAAGCAATTAGGATTATTGAAGTTGTAAAAGAATCTGTTGATATAGTTGAAATCGGGACTTCTTTAATAAAAGATTACGGTTTACAATCAGTAAGAAACATTCGAAGTGCCTTTCCTGAAATAAAAATTTTAGCAGATATTAAGACAATTGATGAAGCTGAATATGAATTTAGGGCAGCATATATGGCAGGAGCTGATATTTTGACCGTAATGGGAGCAGCATCTATAGATTCAATTGAAATCTGCAGAAATGTCGCACAGGAATATAAGAAAGAATACATGATTGATCTCCTGGAAGTATATGGTGATAAAATTATTGAATTAAAGAGATTTAAGGATGCAATATTCTGTATTCATCTTCCCTCTGATAAAGATGGATTAGGCTTGGAGGAACTGGTTGTAAAAAGCAGCAGAGAACTGAAGGATTGCCCTAGATTGGCAGTAGCCGGTGGTGTGAATCTAAAAACACTTACTACAATTAAAAAAAGTGGATTTGAGATTGCTATTGTAGGTGGTGCTATAACAAAGTCTGAAAACATGCTGGAAGTGGCAAATATTTTTTCTAGGGAAGCGAGGCAATAAAGTTGAATATTCTGGATTCTATATTATCAGAAATAGCAGATGTAATACACAAAGTAAATGATGAAGAATTAGATAGATTTGTTTCATTCATTAAAAAAGACTACAAAATATTCGTTGATGGAGAAGGGCGTTCAGGCCTTATGGCAAAAGGTTTTGCCATGAGGTTGATGCATTTGGGATATACTGTATATGTAGTAGGAGAAACTATTACTCCTGCAGTAAGCAAAAATGATGTGTTTATAGCATTTTCGGGTTCGGGTGAGTCAACAGGAGTGCTGGCTGACACAAAGAAGGCAGTTGAAAAGGGATGCAAGGTATTGGCTGTTACCAGCAAGGTGGAATCTTCGCTGGCAAAATTGGCAGAGACTGTACTGATAGTACCGGGAACTATAAAATCAGACAGTAACGAGAGCCGTGAATCAATACAGCTATTAAGTTCATTATTTGACCAGAGCCTTCATGTTACATTAGATGCTGTATGTCTGATGTTAAGTAAAAGAGATGAAGTATCAAATGACGAGGCAACAAAAATCCATTGGTAGAAACGCAGTGTTTCGTCGAAGGGGGGGATTAGTCTCCCCCCTTCGACGAAACAAGACTTGCGAGCGAAGACGGAGTTATAACCTAAGTTACCTCAGAACGAATATATTCTATAATATCAAAGGAAGTCGCCACGCATTTTCTTGCTTCTGACAAAGAAGATAGCTCTCCATAATTTAACATTTGAGCCAGAATATTCCCTATTGCAGTTGCTTCGGCAGGACCTGCCAGCACCATGCGGCCTGTGTATTTTGAAGTTAGCCTGTTTAAGTAATCCGCATTGGAGCCGCCACCGATAATATGAATGTTATCAAAATACTTTCCTGTAAGTTGTTCAATCTGTGTAATGGTACTTGCATAACATTTGGCAAGACTGTTGTAAATAACAGAAGCTATTTCACCCAAGGTTTCGGGAATTTGCTGACCTGTTATTTTGCAATAGGCTTTGATTGCTTCTACCATACTCTTAGGGGATAAAAAGCAATTATCATTACAATCCACAATAGAGGATATCTCCTCTTGAGAGGCCATATCACAGATTTCTGCATAGGAATATTCTCCGCCGATTTCTTTTTTTACTGATTGTATCATCCATAGCCCCATAATATTTTTTATATATCGGTAACGATAGTCAAACCCACCTTCGTTTGAAAAGTTTGCTTCCATACTACCCCTCGAGCAGTTTGGCTCTTTCAATTCTATTCCCACCAGAGACCAAGTCCCGGAGCTAATGTACAGGGCTTCATTACTAGTATTAGGAACAGCCAAAACTGCTGATGCAGTATCGTGGGAGCAGGGCATAATCACCTGACAATCATAGCCTACAAATTCTGCTATCTCTGTTCTGAGATTACCAACTATTGTGCCGGGTCTTTGTATTTTCTTAAATATTTTACGTGGAAGGGAGAGCTTATCAATCAGTTCATAGTCCCAGTCCTTAGTATGTATATTTACTAATTGTGTAGTAGTGGCTATAGTATATTCCTGCTTAATTTCACCGGTGAGCAGAAAGTTATAAAAATCAGGGGTCATCAACATAGCATCAGCTTGTTCCAAATGCTCGGGATTTTTTTGCATCACTGCCATCAGCTGATAGAGTGTATTATATATCTGTTTTTGGATACCTGTTCTATAATATAGCCTCTCTGTTGATATGTATTGGTTTAATACTTTATCCATAGCCTCTGTCCTATGGTCCCGATATCCTACTGCCTGACCAAGTATACTGCCGCGTTTATCCAGCAGAACAAAATCAACGCCCCAGGTATCAATACCCACACTCTTGGGAAGCTTGCAAAGCTCCCTGCATTTTTTCATACCCTCTAAAATATGCCTGAATAGATTTTCTGTATTCCAGCATAGTTGTCCATCCTTATTTTCCATACCATTATCAAACCTGTATACTTCCTCTAAACAGATTTTGCCATTCACCAGACTGCCCAGTACGTGCCTGCCGCTGGAGGCACCAATGTCAATTGCTAAATGATATGTATTCATTGCTACTCCTCCTGCAATCCTGCTATGGTTATTCATTACCCTTCGGATATTTCTTATACCCCGGATGTTTTCCTGTTACTTTATAACCCTCGCGCATAGAGATTAACCGGTCAATATTCTCCCTTGATATCTCCTTTGCTCCTCCAAGTAAATGTGCATTTAAGCTTATTTTTGCAAATAACTCCAAGGTTTCCATGCGATAATATGCAGTAAGCAAATCTGTACCAACAGAAAGAGCACCATGATTCTGAAGCAATACGACATCATGTATTCCAAGATAAGGAGCTATCGCATCCGGAACCTCATAGGTAGAAGGTGTGCCATATGGTGTAACAGGAATAGAACCTAACGCAATAACTGTTTCAATCATAGAATACTCATCCAATGCAATATTAGCTACTGCGTATCCTGTGGCAACCGGGGGATGAGCATGAAGTACAGCTCCTATATCGTCTCTTTCTTTATAGCACCTCAAATGCATCTTGATCTCAGAAGAAGGCCTGTATTCACTCTTTTCCAAAAGCATACCGCTATTATCAATATGCACTATTTTGTCAGGTGTAATAAAGCTTTTGCTAATACCGGTTGGAGTTGCTAAATAAGTGCCATCGTCCAGCTTAACCGTTATATTTCCATCATTTGCAGCAACCCAGCCTAGCTGCCACATTTTGTGGCAGATATCGCAAAGCTGTTCCTTTATAAGATTTACATTCAACATTTCCTTGTTACTCATAATATCTCCCATCTACGCCCATGGAGCGTACACAAATAGTTGAAAAGAACACATCAATATAAACTTTTATTTATAGAGTGGACCATAAGCTGCACATACTCTGTAATCCTGACCTTCTTTATCCATGCCGAATGCATTCCATGCTGCAGGACGGAAAATCTTTTCTTCTGGTATGTTATGCATACTCACAGGAATACGAAGAATAGAGCATAGAGTAATTAAGTCTGCACCGATATGTCCGTAGGAGATAGCTCCGTGATTTGCTCCCCAGTTATTCATTACAGCATAGGCGTTTTTAAATACACCTTCTTCGGTTGTTCTGGGTGCAAACCAGGTACATGGCCAGGTATAGTCTGTTCTCTTCCATAATATACCTGTAACCTCCTCTGGCAGATTAACCGTCCAACCCTCTGCAATCTGGAGCATGGGACCGAGTCCCTTCACAAGATTTAAGCGAATCATCGTCACAGGCATTTCTACTCTTGTAACAAATCTGGACGAGTAGCCGCCCCCTCTGAAGTATCCATTATCAGCTGCATTCCAGGTAGTTGCTTTCAATATTGCTTCCTGGTCATCATATGTAATATCATACCAGGGTTTAATTACTCCGCTTCCATTTTCATCCTTTGCTTCTCCGTTAGCATCTAGACATGCAGCACCGGAATTAATCAAATGAATAAAACCACCCGAAGTTTTTGCATGCCCCTGCAATTCATACCCGGTTGCTTTCTTTACAGCCTCTGGACTCCAATAGGTACGTACGTCGGCGAAAATCTGAGCACGATTTGTTAACAGCTTCATAAAAAGCATTCCCAAGCCATTTAAAACATCATTTTCTGTGGCAAGGATATATGGCTCTCTAGCACCGTTCCAGTCGAAGGAGGTATTCAAAAGTGCTTCAGCGAAATCACAGTTGGGATAAAAGTCAGTCCATTGCCTCTGTCCTTGGAACCCTGCAGCGATTGCATTGTGTCCAACCGCTTCTTCTTCACATCCCTTTGGTAGATTGTGATTTCCATTCATCAGGTCCTTAATGATACACATCATTTTTACAACAAATTCCCAGTCTTTTTCTTTTTCCTCCAGGCTCTTCTGGACTTCAGCAGGATTCTTATCAAATCCTTCCTTGCATTTTTCCTTGGTCCATTTAAGAGCTTTTTTAAATTCTTCCTCATCATAGATGCCCTCTGTCATTCTTCTGATGATTTCCACTTCATCAATTGACTCGACTCTCATCCCCAAATACTCCTCTATAAAAGCAGGATCAATGATAGAGCCGCCAATACCCATGCAGATAGAACCTATCTGGAGATAGGATTTTCCCCTCATAGTTGCAGCCGCAATCGAAGCACGTCCAAAGCGCAATAATTTATCCTTAACATCTTCAGGAATTGATGTATCCTGTGCGTCCTGCACATCATGACCATAGATACCAAAGGCTGGGAGCCCCTTTTGTGCATGGGTTGCCAATACCGAAGCCAAATATACTGCACCTGGTCTTTCTGTTCCGTTAAATCCCCATACGCCTTTAATAGTCATTGGATCCATATCCATTGTTTCAGCACCGTAGCACCAGCAAGGCGTTACGGTTAGAGTAATATCAACTCCGGCCTTTTTAAATTTATCTGCACATGCTGCTGCTTCTGTAACACGCCCAATTGTTGTATCGGAAATAACTACTTTTACTGCTTCACCATTGGAATATTTTAAGTTCTCTTCAAACAGTTTCGCTGCAGACCTCGCCATGCTCATGGTCTGTTCTTCCAAGGATTCACGTACATTTAAATATCCTCTTCTTCCATCAATCGTCGGACGGATACCGATTACCGGATAATCACCAATTAATCTGCTTTTTCCCATTCTTAAATCCTCCCTCTAAATTAGTTGAAGCTTTATTTTTATTATAAGTTGGTCATTACTGTAAATCTTGTGTTATAATAGACTAAAAATATAACAATATTCACTTGTATTGAGTGGGGCATATTAAATGAAATATTTTGAATATAGAGAACAGAGGCAGCAAGGAACCCTTGACTTTCCCGTAGAAATTTATCATATCGAACCCGGTCATCTCAGGTATCAAATGCCATATCATTGGCATCCCGAATATGAAATTATCCGTATCCTTGAGGGAACTTTTCATTTGACATTGGATGATAAGACCTTTGTTGTTAATAAAGGCGATATTCTCTTTTTACATGACGGAACTTTACATGGCGGCATTCCTGAAAATTGTATCTATGAATGTCTCGTTTTTAATATAAATCTCCTACAAAAAGAAAATAATATTTGTGCAAAGTTTATGCAAAAAATTATTCGGCATGAAGTATTATTCAGACAACAATTGCCTAAGGAATTGATTGGAATAAAGAATACAATTGACAACTTATTCCATGTAATGGCTGAGAAAAATACGGGATACGAGTTTCTAACACAAGGTTACCTCTATCAGCTTCTAGGTTTAATGTTAAGTGAACAATTATATACGGTCAATGTAAGCGCAGCGCGTATATCTCAACAACATGTGCTGGTTTTTAAAAGAGTATTAAGCTATATTGAAAATAATTATTCAGAACATATATCCCTTGAAGATTTATCTAAGGTTGCCGGTATGAATCCGAAATATTTTTGCCGTTTCTTTCGTGAGATGTCCTATCATACTCCCATTGAGTACTTAAATTATTATAGGATTGAATGTGCATGTAATCAGTTATCTGCAACTAAAAACACTATTATTGAGGTGGCCTTTAACTGCGGATTTAATAATATTAGCTACTTTATAAAAACATTTCGTAAATATAAGGGAATTACTCCAAAACAATATATAAAAAAAGAGCTCCATGAAAGAAAGTCTATGGCAGTCAGATATGGAGTTGATAGGGAATAAACACAGCTGCCTTTTCTGCTACTCATCTCTAATGGGACGGGAACAGGCTGGGATGAAAAAACCTGGAGAAGCACCCAAAAGAATTACTTGAAAAATGTCGCCACTGAAGTTATATTGACTATGATTGTCCACACTATTTACATGACTATGTATATAGTGACCTGTCAGTACATATGAGGAATTTTATAAACATCTTAGTTGGGTGAGAATGATAATTATTGTTCAATTAACCGCCTAATAAGGCCTCGCTAGACTGGGCCGGAACATTTTCTCTGTTCGGGGAGTGTCGAATACTAATATTTAATGTCGAAAAAAGCAACATTTGTTATTGACTTCACAAATAAAATTTGATATATTGTTAAAGAAATAACAAACTTATTAAATACATTATCGGAGGCGAGTCTTATGCGAGGATTTGCAATGAAAAAAATCGGACAAACCGGTTGGGTAGAAAAAGAAGTAACAAAATGTGGGCCGCTTGACGCAATTTGTCGTCCAATAGCATTAGCCCCATGTACATCTGACATTCATACTGTTTATGAAGGTGCAGTAGGAGAACGTACAGATATGATTCTTGGTCATGAAGCTGTTGGTGAAATTATAGAGGTTGGAGAATTAGTAAAGGACTTTAAAGTAGGAGATAAGGTGCTTGTACCTGCTATTACACCTGATTGGGGTTCATTGGAGGCGCAACGTGGTTTTTCCATGCATTCAGGCGGATGTCTTGGTGGCTGGAAGTTTTCAAACTTCAAAGATGGAGTATTTGCTGAGGCTTTCCATGTGAATGAAGCTGATGCAAATCTTGCATTATTACCTAAAGGTCTGGATCCAGCTGAGGCAACAATGTTAAGTGACATGGTACCTACAGGATTTCATGGAGCGGAACTTGCAGAAGTTACTTATGGAGAGGATGTACTGGTTATAGGTATAGGACCTGTTGGCCTTATGTCTGTAAAAGGTGCTGCTCTAAGAGGTGCTGGGAGAATTTTAGCTGTTGGAACGAGACCTAATTGCGTTGCTCTTGCTAAGGAATATGGTGCAACTGATATTATAAGCTACAAAAATGGTTCTATTGATAAGCAAGTAATGGAATTAACAAAAGGTAAAGGCGTTGATAAAGTCATTATTGCAGGTGGAGATGTAGATACCTTTATTGAAGCTGTAAAGGCTATAAAGCCAGGCGGTATTATTTCTAACGTAAATTATTTAGGCAGTGGTGATTTCGTAAAAATACCAAGAGAAGCATGGGGAGTAGGAATGGGCCATATTAGAATAGTTGGTGGCTTAATGCCTGCAGGCCGTATGCGTACTGAACGTCTTGCAAATCTAATGGTAAATGGTAGACTTGATGTTTCCGGTATGCTTACACATAAGTTTGAAGGACTGGATAGTATTCCAGAGGCTTTAGAGCTTATGAAAAACAAGCCAAGTGATCTAATTAAGCCGGTTATTACTATATCATATAAATAGTAATCAAAAATACATTTTTTAAGCTTTTTGATATTCAAAAATAATACCCCGTCGAAACCGGCGGGGTATTATTATGTATCAAATACCGCACAGGTTAGTAATTACCAATTTTGACTGGATACCAGTTGTCGGGATTATGGTATTTTTCTGCACAAGCTGTTAAAAAATAATATATGTTGTAATCCTTCTTGTGGTGATATATGCTTCATGTTACGATTTACAATGCAAATTATTCAGGTAAGTTTAATTCTTGCAAGTCAAGCATCTAATACATATTGTGTTCAGTTAGCTATTACTAACCTGTTGCCCTTAAAAAACTGCCGAGTGGCAGTTCATTATGGAAAAAGCTCTAAAAAACTTCTTGTTTTTGTGAAGCATTGTCCTTGTGAACAGCAGGAGGGAAGAGTATAATTAAAAAACATATTTTTACAAGGAGGGTTTCCACATGAAACTGCAATATCTTGGTACGGCCGCAGCTGAGGGCTGGCCTGCGTTGTTTTGCGATTGTTACTCCTGCCGTAGGGCTCGCATTGCCGGAGGGCGTAATATCCGCACACGCAGCCAGGCTATGCTGGGCGAGTGAGATCGTGTATGCTATAAGGAGGTGCATCCCTTTGAGGGATACAGCATTAATCATTATACTGTTACACCCCTACCTGCCAACCACGACCCAAAATCTGTGCCGGTCATTTATCAGATAACTGACGGTCAAAGCACAATGCTATATGGCACATGTAGATTATCAGAAAAAGAGTATCAGAGAATAGAAGCAAGACAGATGGCTTTCAAGGATTATTTTTTAATGTTACTTGATCCAGGAAAGAAACGTGGACAGTTTTGAAAATGTATACTCACCAATTTATATTTGGAATGATAGTAAAGGGATAAACACGTTTTTGTTCGGAGGTTTTTATGATAATATTTTTAAGTCTTTTGGGTGACAGAATGTAAATGTTGGAATACTGCTTTTCGTAGAACTTAAAGACAATTTTACAGATTCGAAATTTGTTTAGAAGAAAAAGGTAACATATATCAAACATTGCATATATCTAAAGGTGCAGAGGGGAATGTTACTCAGTAATCTATAAGAGGGAAAATCGTATGGAAGACATAATCCAAAAAACTCTTGAAAATTTAAATAAAAATAATATGGCTGGTTATTATGTGGAATCTATTCCACAGTTATATGAGCTGCTTGCGACTTTGATGCCCGAGGGGCAGACAGTTGGCTGTGGTGATTCTGTTACACTTGAGCAAACTGGAGTTTTTGAATTTATTCGTAATCATAACTATAAATTTCTGGATAAGCATGAGAAAGGAATAAGTAGTGGAGAAAAGCGCGAAATTTATCTCCAGAATTTTAGGGCTGATACATTTCTGTCCGGAATCAACGTAGTGACCATGGAGGGGGGGCTTTTTAACATTGATGGTAATGGCAGTCGCGTGGCCCCGATTATTTACGGACCAAAGCAAGTGATTGCTGTTGCAGGTACAAATAAGATTGTAAAAAACGTCAACGAAGCAATATTGAGAACCCGGCAGGTTGCAGCACCACTGGACGCAAAGCGTCTTGGGAAAGAAACCCCCTGCACAAAACTTGGCAAGTGTATTAGTTGCCATCATTCACAAAGGATATGTAATAACTTTGTATTAATAACAGGTCAGTTTGAAAAACAGAGGATAAAAATTATTTTCATTAAGGGGAACTATGGATTTTAAGCAGGATACACAGACACATGAAAAATCTTGTATTACTATATTTAGGATGACCTTGGCTTTTAACCCAAAATAAATTAAAGGAAAGGTACTACTATGCACATTTTAGTATTGAATGGAAGCCCAAAGGGCAACTATAGCACAACACTTCAGACAGTGCTTTATTTGGAAAAGACCAACCCAGGGCATAGATTTGAGGTCCTCAATGTTGGAGGCCAGATTAGAAGCTATGAAAAGGATTTTACTTCTGTAAGTGAGGCACTTAAAAATGCTGATTTGATACTTTTCTCTTACCCTGTATACACATTTATTGCCCCAAGCCAGCTTCACAGGTTTATTGAGCTTATGAAAGCTTCAGGAATTAATTTTAGTGATAAATTCGCAACTCAGATAACAACCTCAAAGCATTTCTATGATTTGACGGCCCATAAATATATCCAGGAAAACTGCCAGGATCTTAAAATGAAGTTTATTAAGGGCCTTTCGGCAGATATGGATGATTTATTAACCAAAAGGGGTCAAAAGGAGGCTGCGGACTTCTTTGATTATGTATGCTGGTGTGTGGAAAAAAGCGTCTATGAGGCGCTTCCTGAGTCTCCCGGCGATGCAAAATATTTACCGGTAACACCATTGGAAAACCCTTCAGGGAAGCCGGGAAACGTGGTAATTGTTGCAGATCTAAAAAAAGAGGATACCCAGCTTGGAAATATGATTAATCGCTTTATGGGTAAGCTCCCTCTCAATTCAACCCTTATCAACCTTCACGAGTTCCCTTTTAAGGGAGGCTGCATAAGTTGTTTTAACTGTGCAGTGGACGGTAAATGCATATATAAGGACGGCTTTGATACCTTGCTCAGGGAGAATATTCAGACAGCAGATGCTATAATTATAGCATTTTCCATAAAAGATCACTCCATGGGGTCCATGTTCAAGACTTATGATGACAGACAATTCTGCAATGGTCATAGAACTGTAACTATGGGAATGCCTTTCGGTTACCTTATCAGCGGAGATTATAGCAAAGAAGCAAACCTTCAGATGATAGTCGAGGGTAGAGCAGAAGTAGGTGGCAACTTTCTGGCAGGTGTTGCTACTGACGAGTTTAACCCGGATAAGGAGATAGATAAACTTGCAGAAAAGCTGACTTATGCAATAGAACACAGGTACGTGCAGCCGTCAAATTTCCTCGGTGTAGGAGGAATGAAAATATTCAGAGATTTAATATGGCTTATGCAAGGAATGATGAAAGCGGATCATAGGTTCTATAAAAAGCATAACCAATACGATTTCCCTCAGAAAAAGCGTGGGACAATGCTCAGAATGTATCTTGTAGGAGCTCTAATTTCAAATAAAAAGATTAAAGCCAAAATGGGCAATAAGATGAATGAGGGAATGATAGCCCCATACAAAAAGGTTATTGATACTGCTGCTGTCACGTCAAAAAACAGCAAATGAGATAACAATGACCTGTTACACATTAAGTTTTGATTGCTTGTTTTAGCTGAAAACTAAAAATAGTATAAACAGCAAGGGTAAAAACCTGATACATAAGGTTATTACCCTTGCTTACGGTTGAAGAAAGTTATATTTACCTTGAAGTTGTAGAAGAGTTGCAGATAAGATGACAGTACTAAATATTTATGTAAACAGTTAAAATCATTAAAAAAAGCCGATTTTTGTGTTACAGAAATAGAAAAAAGGTCAGCTTGGGACTAAATCTTGCCTCGGAATAGCCTGTTAAGCCTTGAAACTACACCCTTCAGAGGATATAATACAAAGTGAGCAATAATGAGCTTTGCATGTTATGAATCTTTTCACCATAGATTTCAGCCAGAAGAACAGAATAATTGAGATTTTAGACGGTCTTGTAAAAGGCCATCCTGTAAAAAAAGAACTATGCTAATTTACATGTCTTTTCATTAGTATTTGTGTACGCGCCATGCGCATATGGAGGATAACATGAAGAACATTCCCAAGCATCCTTTTTTTAGAAACTTGAGTTTAAAGAAAAAACTGCTTTTTTCATATATCCTTTTAATTGTAATCCCCCTGGTAATCCTGGGGTTTTATACATACTATTACTTTTCGAATACTTTATATGAAAAAGTGGTTATAAGTTCACGAGAGAGCAACGAACAAATTGTAAAGAATATTGATAATTTCTTGACGAATCTGTCAAAAATATCTGAATTCCCAAGTTTGGATGATACAATTAGCACTATCCTGCGAAAGGATTATAGTGAATCTGAAAATAGATTCGTCGAAATTTTAGATGATGTTGAAGATGCTAATGCATCCCTTTATAAGGGTGTGTTCTATATGAATGAATATATAGGTTCTGTTACAGTTGTTCCTAACAACATGGATTATGTTTTTAATGTAAGCATAATACCCAAATATACTGTTGATTATCCGAATAAGTCCGAAAAATGGTTTCATGACATTATAGGAGCTGAAGCTAAAGCTGTTGTATTCGGAATTCATAGAGATTTCCTTCAGACAGATGGGGAGTATGTTATTTCAGTTGGAAGGAGTATCGTTGATCCATTTTCAAACAAATGCTATGGAGCAACCATTATTAACGTAAAAGTTGACAAAATAAAGACGCTATGGGAAGACATTTCACTGACCCAAAATAGCAAATTTGTAGTAATTGACAACAAAAACAACATAATATATGGGAGCGGGGTAGGAATTTCAGGTGATAATATAAGTTCTATACCCGGCTTTTCTGAGGTTATTGCCCAGGATGGTTCCTCTGAGACCATAATAGACGGTGAGGAGGTCTATTTAAATATTGCCACATCTGAGTTATACCAATGGAGAGTGGTAAGTATAACGCCTAAGGCTGAATTATTTCGTGAGATATATAATATCAGGGATGTAACTGTACTTCTCTGTATTTTATTGATAATGCTTTCTTTGAGCATATCTACAATAATTGCTACCGGTATTACCAAGCCGGTACTAATGCTTAAAAACTCCATGAAGTTAGTTGAACAAGGAAATTTACACGTCACCTCATCTGTTTCAGGAGGAGAAATTGGTGAACTAAGTGCCGGTTTCAATAGAATGATAACTGAAATGAGGAACTTAATCAAAAAAATATATGAAAAGGAAACTGAGAAAAGAAATGCTGAAATCCTTGCTTTGCAATCTCAAATTAGTCCGCACTTTCTTTACAACACCCTTAATACCATAAAATGGATGGCCAAAATACAAGGTTCTAGCGGCATTGTTAATGCATTGGGGTCATTAATCGAGCTATTGACCTTTGCTTCAAAAACTAAGGATAATTTGATAAGTATCAGAGAAGAGCTTGAGCAGTTGAATTACTATCTGGATATAATGAATTTGAGATTTTTTGATAAATTCCAGGTTGAATATCAAATAGACCAGGAAGCCCTAAGGTGTATGACATTAAAGTTTCTTTTACAGCCAATTGTTGAAAATGCTATTATACACGGGTTTGAGGAGTTATCGGACAATGGTACCATAATTATCTCCATCGCAAAAAAGGAAGACAGAATTATTTACGATGTAATTGATAACGGAAAGGGTATGGATCCGGAAACTATAAGGAAAGTGCTATATAGCGAAGAATACAGCTCAAAAAAGAAATTTAGCAAAATTGGACTATATAATGTAAACAAAAGAATTAAGCTTGAGTTTGGAGAAACGTACGGTGTGGAAATAATGGCAGAAGCCCAGAAGTATAGCAGGGTTCACGTTGAGATCCCGGTAATTATTGAGACAGGGGAGGAACAAAATGAAGATTCTCATAGCTGATGATGAAATGCTTGTAAGAGCCGGACTTAAGTCTTCAATTAATTGGGAAAGTGAAGACTTTAATATAGTAGGTGAAGCTAATAATGGTGAGAAAGCTTTAAGCATGGTGGCAGAATTAAAACCTGATATATTACTGTTGGATATTAATATGCCGGTAATGAACGGAATAGAGGTTTTAAAAGAACTCAAGAAAAGGAAAGAGGCTTGTAAAGTTATAATATTAAGCTGCCATGATGAATTCGAGTATGTAAAGGACGCCATGCGTTATGGAGCCAGGGACTATATACTAAAACATAAAATCGAGCCCGAAAGCATTATTAATATACTTAAAGAAGTCAAACAGTTAATCGAAGCTGAGAGGAAAGAAAATGTCACAGAATATACCAGTACAAAGCCCGATAAAGAGCTTATATATGAAAAGAATGAATTTTTATGCAAACTATTAAAGGGCTATCAGTTTAAGGAGGACGAGTTAACAAGGCATTTTAATACCCTTGAGCTAAAACTTAATAGTAAAAACATAATTTGTGTTATATTTGAAGTAGACAACTATAGGGAAGTTTTAAACAGGTATAACAGCTATGAAAAGGAACTTTTTCAACTGTCTATTGTGAACATTTCAAAGGAATTATTAAACAATGTTAAGGAAAGTGAATTTGTAATTAAAGATGACAATCTCTTTGCTATATTATTTAGTAATATTCAAGAAGCAAGTGAGCAAAAAATCTATCAGAATACAATTACGATAATAAAGAGATTTCAAAATACTTTTAATAAATATTTAAATGTAAACATAACCTTTGCTGCCAGCGAAATGTATAATGACTTGAACAATACCGGAATGGCTTTTGAAAAGGCATCCATGGCACTCACCCAGAAGTTTCTGTTCCCTGAGGATTATTACTTTTTTGTAAATAATATAGATTTTAGAACCCCGTTTTGTGTGAATTCACTTGTTAACGCTGAAGAAATACTGGGAGAAAGTATTAGTTTTGAATATGCTTTGGAATACTTGATCACTGCTTTAGAAGGCTTGAAGACTAGTAAATATGTTGACATAAGATCAGCAAAGACTTTCCTGTCAAGAATTATTTATTCTCTAACTAACAAATTTTTGGAGGAGGAAAGTTCATTTGTTGATGAGGACTCATGGGGGAGTATTAATGATGTAATTGGATATCTGGAGAACCTTAAAGAAAGGTCCGAAAGTTCTCTGGAACCCTCAGTTGAATTAAGCAACTATTTAGTCAGAGAAGCCGTAACATATATTAATAAGAATTATGAGAAGGATATCAGCCTCAAGCTGCTCAGTGACTATCTTAATGTAAGTGAAAGCTATATCAGCAGGCTGTTCAACAAAAAAATGAACATGACTGTATCCAACTATATAAATATAAAACGTATTGAAAAGGCGAAAGAGCTTTTAAGGAAAACAACATTAAAGAACTATGAGATTGCCGAGAAAGTAGGGTATAAAAACCATATGCACTACAATATCGTATTTAAGAAGTTAGCTAACTGTACTCCCTCAGAATATCGAAATAAATCAATATGATGGTTGATAGGTTACTTTATGTAACCTTTTTATCCGATGACAATTATATTAACAAAAGTGCATTTTTATTAATGCTGTCCATTTATTAATGTTTTTATTACCTCTAAATTTGATAACAAAATGACAAGGTTATAAATTTTACAAAAATTCGTAGCAGATATAATTATACATGTAGAGAAAACTTCTCAAATATTTTTAGTAATTTAAGGAGGACTAAGAATGAAAAGATTTAGTAAGGTAATGAGTTTACTGGTTGGTTCATGTTTAGTTGTTTCAATGGGTTTAACCGGCTGCGGTTCATCAGATTCAACGCAGTCATCAGGTTCTGAATCAACAGCTGCATCAACAGCAACTGCATCAACAGCTGCAGAACCAGTAAAAGATGTAAC
Organism: Bacillota bacterium; assembly: GCA_023431385.1. Taxonomy (GTDB): domain Bacteria; phylum Bacillota; class Clostridia; order Acetivibrionales; family DSM-1351; genus Ruminiclostridium. Next base: position 30,709 of record JAEYWA010000050.1, read on the forward strand.
TTATAAGGTTGGTTATTTCTCTGAGCAATATACTTCAACCTATGAGAAGGCATGTGAAGGAATTGAAAAAGTATTACCTGGTGTAAAAGTAGAACCTATGATGTATCCCACAGATAAAGATTACTGGGATAACCTTCCTGCTCAGGTAGCTGCAGGTACAGCACCGGATTTAGCAGCTATGACAAATGAAAAATATCTCGATTTCATATCAAACGGACTTATGCTTCCTTTGGATGAATCAGTGGTTGATTTATCTAAATTACAAAAACAGGCTGTAGATGCGTGGAAAATAGACGGAAAACTATATGGCGTTCCTCTAACTGCACAACCTGAAGCCTTTATTATTAATATGGATATGTGGAATGCAGCTGGTCTTAAGGAGCTTCCAAAGACTCTTGAGGATGTTAAGGCAGCAGCTAAGGTTTTAACTAAGGATGGAGTAAAGGGTATTTGTATCCCTGACGCTGAGTTCCACTTAACACAATACGCTTTAGCATTCGGTGGTGGTTGGGGCTTTGGTAAGACAATCGATACTCCTCAAAATGCTCAGGCATTACAGTTCTTGATAGATATGTATAAGGAAGGAGTAGCAATTACTCCTAAACAAGCCGGCCTCGGTTGGGATGGAGAAGTATTCGCAAAGGGTAAATGTGCAATGTCTACAGGTGGAACCTGGTATATTGCAACTCTTAAAGAAATGGCTCCTGATATAAATTACAAAATGATACCATTGCCTAAAGGAACAACAGAAGGAAGTACATTACATTCAATTGCAATAGGCGTTTTAAAGACAGCAAAGGATCCTGAAGTAGCAGCCAAGATAGCAGCATATCTCGTAAGGGAAGAAGTTCAGGAAACAGTTGTTAAGGATGCCGGAGCACCGCCAAGCAGTATTGCTATAAGTGATCAGTATTTTGCGAACGATCCAATTGTTAAGGATTTGAAGCCAGTTCTTGCATACGCACAGCCATTTGCTTACCCAGCTGCAGGACAGAAGTTTACAGAAGCACTAATAAAGGGCTTTGATGAAGCGATATATGATAAGGACAGCAAAAAGACCGGTGCAGATATTGTTAAGGAAGTACAGGCTTTGTTTAACTAAGAGATTATTGATATAGTCAGGAGAGCTTAAGCTCTCCTGTTCTATTAAATACTATATTGTTCGAGATGGAATGGGGTTGATTTTTTTGTTGAAATCAGTAAGGTCATTATCGAGAAGTAAGAAGGAAGAGACTATTACTGCATATTTATTTCTTCTACCAGTAATAATCCTATGGTTGATGTGGTTTTTAGTACCGACTATACAATCATTCGGTATTAGCTTTTATCAGTACAGCTTTGTACAGGTATCTCAAAACCATTTTATTGGGTTTGATAATTTTATTAAGGCCTTAACTGAGCCTGACTTTTACCAGGCATTAAAACATACTTTGTTTTTAGCATTTGTAGCAGTTCCTGTTCAGAGTATATTAGCTTTGCTGTTAGCTATGGCCCTGAATTTAAGTATTAGATTTAAGGGCGGCTTCCGAACCATTTTTTATACACCTTATGTAGTTTCAAGTATTGCCGTAACAACAGTATTTATGTACTTTTTTGTAATGGATACACCTGTAACAAGATTTTTCTCTATTTTTGGTATGGATAACACTACGTGGTATGCTGATTTAAAATTAGCTTTGCCATTTATAACAATTATATATGTGTGGCAGCAAATTGGATTTTATATAGTTATATTTTTAGCAGGACTACAGACAATACCCGCTGAGCTAAATGAATCAGCAAAGGTTGATGGAGCGAATTCCATCAAGAGATTTTTCTATATAACGTTACCAATGCTCAAGCCGGTTATTTTTTTAGTTCTGACTTTTGGAATGATTCAGGCGCTGCAGGTATTTGATCAGGTTGCTGCCGTTGCCCAAAATCAGCCGTTGGGTTCACCTGCCGGTGCAACAAGTACATTGGTATCCTACTTCTATGTACAATCTTTCAAAAACTGGGACATGGGCTATGGAAGTGCTATTGCATTATTATTGTTCGCAGTAATTTTTATAATCACCATGGTTCAGAAAAAGCTTCTTGACGAAAGCGCCGACTAGTAAGGAGAAAATTAATATGAGAACATTATCGAAGTCTTTGTTATATATTTTGCTTAGTTTATTATCCTTAGTTTTTTTAATCCCTCTTTTTTATGCACTATATACCTCATTACTGCCGTTACAGTATGTTGACAAAATCGTATCCTTTGACAAATTTACTTTAAATAATTATATCACGCTATTTCAGAAGACTGAAGTGGTTCAATGGTTTATTAATACTGTCATTGTAACGGTTCTAACAGTACTGGGCAATGTTGTTCTGAATACTATGGCAGGCTATGCCCTTGCGAAATTTAATTTTCCAGGGAAGAATCTGATTTTTATATTGGTGCTAGCCAGTATGATGATTCCATTTCAATTGATTATAACCCCGATGTATATTATGGTTGCAAAATTACAATTGCATAATAGCTTAGCCGGACTTATCCTTCCATTCCTTTACAATTGCTTGTATATATTCATGGCCAGACAATTTTTCATGACTATCCCTAAAGAAATTGAGGAAGCGGCTACCATTGATGGACTTAGCAAAGCAATGACCTTCTTTAGAATTATAGTACCGCTTTCAGGAAACATAATTGCGACAATAATTATTTTAAACTTCACTACTACCTGGAATTCATACCTCGTTCCTGCAACCTTTATTAATGAAAAGTCTAAATATTTACTTGTTGTTGGTTTAAGAACAGTTAATGATCAATATTTTACCCGACCTAATCTGGTAATGGCCGGAGTAATTTTGACAACACTGCCCGTACTGTTATTATTCCTAAGATATCAGAAGTATTTTGTGCAGGGTATTGCTACTACAGGAATAAAAGGGTAATATTTGTAATTATTACTTTTTGTGCTCCAGAGAGAAAGGAATAGAAAATACATGAAAAGAATTTCTTTAGCCCTCATAGGTGCCGGAGACAGAGGAATGCACTCCTATGCTCCCTACGCACTAAATAAACCACATGAAGTTGAATTTGTTGCTGTAGCTGAACCGGATGATAAAAAAAGAGAAGCTTTCAGGAAGCAATATGGAATAAAGGAAGAAAATTGCTTCACTGACTATAAAGGCTTGCTTGACAGACCCAAGTTAGCGGATGGTATGTTGATTTGCAATCAGGACAGAATGCATCTGGAACCTGCCATAATGGCCCTGGAAAAAGGCTATCATGTTATGCTTGAAAAGCCTATGTCAGTCGATCCTGTTGAATGCATGCAAATAGGGGACTGTGCCGAAAAGTATAATAAAGTATTGGTAATTTGCCATGTGTTAAGATACACCCCGTTCTTTTCAACTATTAAAGAACTTATTGATGACGGGGCCATTGGTAAGCTAATCTCAATTCAGCATAATGAAAATGTGAGCTATTGGCATCAGGCCCACAGTTACGTAAGAGGTAACTGGCGTAAGGCCGAAGAATCCAGTCCGATGATTCTGGCAAAATCCTGCCACGACATGGACATTATTCTTTGGTTAGCCGGTTCTGATTGTAATAAGCTTTCTTCTTTTGGTAGTCTTTCACACTTCAAGAAGGAAAATGCTCCAGTGGGAGCACCTGAAAGATGTCTTCAGGGCTGCCCCTCAGAAAAGGAATGC
>JAEYWA010000126.1 GCA_023431385.1 Bacillota bacterium
TCAACTGGCAAACCCAGTCAGGAGCATCTGCTTCTTGGGATAACTTAACTAAAGATCAAAGAAAAGCTATTGCTGAACGCAACTTCTGCGATGATGATTACGGCGGGAACGATACTAATAATGACGGCGAAATACCTGACTTAACTTTATATGGTCTACTAGGTGATAGTATCAGAGATAAAGCGTTGGTGCAGGTTGCACCCACAATGTGGAGTGTTAATGGCTCTGTAAGACTCAGATATAATGGTACAAACTGGAATACAGTAATATTTAATCCATTAGCACCTTACACAGAGGTCTTAGCAGACATTGCTTCAGAGGATGTATTTGTTATGGAAGAAAATATGGACAGTATAACAGTACCCTATACCGTAAGCGGAAAAATAGAGGGTGATGCTGTTACTCAGGGCATGATGCAGAACCTTGATAAATTGAAATTTTACTCAAATTTTGTACCTAAAGAAGTAAGTCTTACTGCCGGGAGTTCTCCTGCTCAAAAAGTGGGCTATGAAAAAAAGTTCTACAGGGCAGCCTTAAAAGTTGGTGAAAATACAAAGGATTTAGCCGCTGTAGTAAATCTTACAACAAGGTATTCATCGGATGAACCTTTACGTGCAACAGCAGAAAAACCCATAACAATCATAGTTATACCCAAAAGAACACCTCCCTCAGAGGGCGTTGTCTTTGTAAGATATTTTAATTATGATACTGATGCCGAAATACCTGAATTGGCAAACGAATTTACCCTTAAATTTGGTGAGAAGAAAACAATAAGTGGTTTGCTAGTTCCACAAGGATATAAAAGCTGTAAAGGGTCATATGGAAAATATTATGCCGATACTTCGTCAACTGTTATTCCACCTGCTAAAAAAGATATGACTTCAGAGACCTTTCAAGAAATTACATTATCTCAATCCTTTAAGGTCGCCTATGTATACTTCTGGTATGAGCCTAAACCCGGAGAAACACCAAAACCACCAGTAAAGATAAATTATGACCCTATAGCTATTATCAATAATCCAGTTGTAGCTTATGCCGGTGATGATGTATTAATAGATGGGAGCAGGTCCTATGATAGTGATGGGACCATAGAACATTACTATTGGGAGGTACCCGGTACGTATGGAAGTGATCCATACAATCTATGGTTCAATAATTTAAACAATGATGAACGAGATATTGATAAAGGAACAGTTTGGTATCCCAATGTGGGTATTTATGACATCGATCTGGAGGTTGAAGATGATGGTAATTGTTCAGGGTACGCCCGAAGCACTATACAAGTAATAGAGCCTAAACCTTCAATTTCCATTGATGTAATTGCTGACAAAATGAAGGAAAACCGCAAAATAACCCTTGATTTAAGTAATAGTACGTCCTCAAAACGTTTTCCTATTAACTGGAGCTTAACCACCTTAACCATACAGCCTGTCAGCGGAACAGGAGCGAGTGGTGACTATGGTGTTAGGCTCGCAGATGGCACGGTATATAAAAATGTAAACGGTAAGGCTCAATTGTATAGTAACGGTTCATGGACTAATACAGGTCTATCCTTCGATTCTGTGCTGAATGGACAAAAGACGGTATACTTTCAGGCAAGAGACAGCGGACAGTACAAAATAACTGTATCAATGACGAATACATTTAGCTTTAACAGTGCTGTCAATTTTTCCAATACACTCGAAAGAACAATAACAATAGTTGAGGATTTACCACCAATAGCAGATTATAATGGTGCTGGAAGTAATATTCGTGAATTTGAGAATCCAGTTGATAAAACCCTACAAAAATACGGTATTATACCTGTACTGTGTACAACTAGTTCCCCTGATGGTGATCCTATTGGCAAAAGAGTTTGGTCTGCCAGGTATGATAGTGATAATGATTCAGCCCAAGGGGCTAGTGTTACTGTTGCTCTTGGTGATGAGACAACCATTTATCCGTACACAGGTACCGAACCGTTCAAAAGCGGTGTAAGGTTGGTAATAAACGGTGATAAAGATCCGGAAGTTGAAATTTGGACATATGAAGTCGGTGTATATGTTGCAGCATTAGAAGCCTTTGAGGATATTCCTGATTCGGAGACGGTAAAAGAGTTACTGTTACCTGGCGACTTTAAGAGCAGCTATGTACAGGGATGGTAAATAGAGGTTATATGAGAAGAATAAAATATTTATTTACAATTTGGATTTTAATAGTATTAATATTATTACAAAACAGTGGTGTCTGTGCAGCAAATAAATTTGAAATGAAGAATACTGCTCCTGTAGCCAATTTTACTGTAGAAAAGAGCCGTGAAGTTAAATTGCTTGTTATAACAGACTATACGGGCGCAGATAATGCTAACCTAAAGAATGCAATAACAAGTATGAGAAGTGAGCTTGCTAATTATGCTAAAATTAATATTGAGTATCCAAATCTGACTGATACTGTGTTAGGCACGCAGCAAGGGGTTATTACGGAGAATTATTGGTTTAAGCATGGAGTTGCTACATATGCATGGTCAGGTAATAGCGAGAGAAATTTGACTGGGGGTGATACAACGTATACAGAGACAAGTGGTAAAGAAGAAAGGGAAAGATTCATATATTCGCCATGCATAGCTTTACCTGAAGGACAGACTCCTACGACGGTATACAACCCACCAACTCGCCATGTTAAGTCCAGTTTAAAAGAAAATATCTATAACAATGGCTATCGTAAGTACTATGAATACTCTTTTATAAATAATATGGGTATATGCCCAGGTACTTTTACCTTTTCTGCAGAATCGTATACATATGGTGGTGCTTCCTACAATAAATATTATCGTAATTTAGATTCTGAGCCTGTATTCACATTCGAAAATTATTGGGATATAGAATATAGTGAAGAAATAGAGGTTACTAACAACGTTGTTGGCTATGATTTATCAAAATTAAACTATGAAGTAAAAGATAATACAGATACCTTTGTAATTTTTGCATTAGATAAAGAAAGTACAAATTATTACCCTTCCTACATATCGGATTGCTACCGCTTAGGTCAGCTAAGGAGTGACAGTAATCTTGCCAAATTTGTTAAGGATAGTGATGCAAGAGTATATTCGATATGCTCAGATAATCTTGAAAATGTAAATCTTTCAACAAATCCTAAATACCCAGTAAGCTTTAATGGAGCAGCTCAGAATATCACTTTAAAAGATTTAATTGATTCAAGCTTTGACGGAAGAAGTATAGGTCAAAAAAATATAACTGGTCTTGTAAATAAAATAAAGGAAAACGTTAAAAGACCGTCTGAAAAGATAGACATGATAGTGGCTACTGATAAGAATATATCAAGCACTAACGGCTTTGTTAACAGTATTAAGGACAACATCAGTCCGGATGTTACAATAAACACTAATGTTGTTAACATGGACTCACTGGACACTATTGATACTTGGACAAAGTATGTGACAAATGGTGACTATAGAAATATTGACACCGGTAATTCCAAAGATATTCATCTTATTTTAGCAGGTAATGGTGATTTATGGGCGCAAGGAAGTAATCAAAGTAAGTTTCCTCCTGTATATAACAGTAATTTGTACGGTTTATTTGGTCTTAGTAAGACAATAAGCTACTATCCTAAATTCACAAAAATACTTACAGATGTAAATGATGTTATTTTGAATGATTACTCAGATTATAGAACATTAACCGCTCTTAAAAAGGATGGTACAGTATGGGTATGTGATAACTATAATGAGGGGTGGATTAAAAGCAAATATTATAATCAAAATATTAAAAAAATGTATAAGAGCAATGGTATAGAATTTTGTATAACTAATGATAATAAAGTTCTAATTAATAGTCGTATAGATAATTATGCTCCTCCAGACGTACAGTATGTGTATAAATATGCCATGACATATGGATATACTCTTATCTACCTCACAAATGATAGTAGTATATATTCCAGAGATGTATATACAGATGGTAGAACAAATTCTGAGCCGCCTGTAGAATTTGTTACAAAATTACCTTCTCCCGTTAAAGATATGTGTAATATAACAGGTCTTATATATTGCTCAAATAATATGATATACACTTGTGGTGGATATAATCTACATAGACTTAAAATAGAAAAAGCATACCTTCATCAATCAGAAAATTACTTAATAGGTGAGGATGGTAATATATATACTTATGATGGAGGTTATACAGTTTCTTTGATAAGCATCCGTGGGTTTAAAGATATTTTACATGTAGAAGAAAACTTTAATCGGGGGATAATTGGTATAGACCTGAACGGAGAGTTGGCATATTCCGGCGATGTTTTATATTCAAGTTTATTAGATACAAGCAATTATAAGAATGCAGGAAAAACAAACCCACATTACGGAGATGTACCTAAGCCTTTTGATGCAAGTGTAAACGGGTATGCTGCAAATTATCTTAAGATAGGTTCACATTTTGCTTATGTAACAAAGAAAGGCGAAATATGCTACGTAGATGATGTACATACATATACCGACCCTTGGGGTGAAGCTCATTATGAATTTCAAACGGTTAATATGGGAAAAGCCGATAGTATATTTGGCACCAGCCCCATACCTGTAAAAGCCTTTTCAAAGTCAAAAATTCTGAACACACCTTTAAGTGCAGGTTCTGAAAGGTATTTTATCTATATTTCAGATAATATTGAAAAGGATACATATTTTAATGACCCGTCAGACTATTTCCTTTTCGGTAATCTGGACAGTATAATATTAAATTACCTGAATGAAAACAGGTTTAATATATATGTTGTTACCTCTGCCCAAGCAAGGGACTTAAAGCTGCAATATCCATACGCTCCTGTGAACCGACAACAGTATTCATTAAAGGAGTTGATTTATAATTCTGTGATGGACAGTGCATTTTGTAAGGATGAAGAAACTGTAAGAAAACTGATAATAAAAAAGTATGATACCTTTACCAAGCAAGGCAGCACTACATTGACATTGTTGGTCAACGAGGAAAGTGTCCGCTACAATCAAGTTTACAGAGACTTTGAGAATGACCCCAAACATTCTGAAAAGTGGCAGTATACCCATGACCCGACATATTTTGATAATTCCAATGGTCTTGATAGTAATTCCGGCCGGTGGATTGTTGAACCACTTTATACGTTCAGCAAAGTCGGCAGATATATTGTAAGTGCACAATTCAGAGATAACCCAAAGAATGATAACAGGTTTGACAATTACAAGCTTTGGTCAAATACGTCAGCTCCTGCTACAATTCTTGTTCACCGCAGACCAATAGCTCTGTTTAATGTACAGGTATCGAGAAAGGTTGGTACGAATATTAATTTATCCTATCTGGATCAGTCCTATGACTTGGATCATAACATATCCAGGACAGATAAAGGTATTGTTTCAAGAGTCTGGCAGTACAAAAAGACAACTTCAGATACATGGCTTGATGGAAAGCCGTCAAGTCTTACATATAATTCCGGAATATATCAAATAAAATTGATGGTTAAGGACATAGAAGGCGTATGGAGTAAACCCTATATAGACTCAATAGATACAAGTAATTTACCTCCGGTAATTAATGCAACTCCCTTGACATACACAGGGGCAGGACCAATACTTATTACAATAAAGGCTTCAGATAATGGAGAAGATGATTTTGCTTATATGCGTTATGCTGTCACTGACAGCAGTGAACAGCCAGTTTCTTCACAGTGGATAAAGGTAGCGGAGGGAATAAAAGAAAGATCAATTGCTCTTAATGCGGATGGTACGTATTATCTCCATATGGAGGCATATGACAAACTTGGTCAGGTAGGTAAAAATCTAGCAGGTCCTTACATCATAAATAATGTGAAAGCGGGAAACTTTTTTATTACAATGATGCTGGATATAGGCTGGAGAGCATACTACTTTGATCTGGACCGAGGCATTGATGATAATCACGACGGGATGATTGACCGGTATCCAAGAAGACTGAATACTGATATTGGTACGCTAAAAATGCCGATAAACTATTATAATCTTGTCTCCAGCCCAAGAACCTACATTAAGGCAGGCTACAGAGTTAAAGGCAGGATAGATATTCTGGGTAATCCTGATTCTGCGAGGTTTAAGATAAATTACGAAGTAAAGGAAGCAGCATATACTGATACTGTAAGCCTTGTAAAGGGCTTGGGAGACACTTACACCTTTGAATGGATTATTCCATTGGACACAGAAGACAAGTCCTTTATAAGCTTTGATTTGGAAATGATAAAAGGAAGAACTACTTACGGTAATGAAAAATGGAATGATATCTGGGACAATAGAAATTCCTCGCGGTATGTATTCTATGTTTGTGGAAAGGCAACTGATGATTTGATTTATATTCAAAGTCAATAATGAGTCGAATAATACACATATAATTGAGTAAATCCTCCAAGGACGAAAGCTTTGGAGGATTTATTCGTCTAGGGCTTACTTACCCTGCTTTCCTTTATATTCATTACTGAAACGCGGATTGTCAGGATTCTGAATTGCCGCCTGTTCTGCTTTGTTTTGTGTATTTGGTTTTGAAGTACCCTTATCCTTTTTACCTTTAAACATTGAATTTGCTCCTTTAAAAAATATATTTACATAATAATTAATAGAATTGACATATATCAAATCTAAATATATATTTTGTGATATTGAGGTTTATTATGTGGCAGTCAATTAAGAATTGGTTAAATTGTTCATTTATCACCCATCAGTAATAACTTATCATATACTAAAATGTGATACCTGATTATTAATGATTATTTATTTTTTACCAGACAGAAGGGGGCCTGAATACTGATATGACTGAAAACACTGATACAAAAAATAACGGTCAGCACAAAGATTTTTATGGATACGGCGGTATTGAGTCTCTTGACAGGTATATAAAAATAAAATATGGCAATGGCTGGGAGCAAAAATCAAGTAGGTGTATAGAAGGAATTCTAAACTTCAAACAGAACAGCTTCGGGACTGAGGATCAGAACAATTGCACTTTAGCTTCAATTACCAGAATTATGAAATATTATGCTGACCAGGGATTGAACGGAATCCCATCAAATATAAATGATATATACTGCATAGTTAGAGAGATTGGGGTAAAGCATGGTTATGATCCTACTAAATCAGGCCTATTCAGAGATTTATTCATTTATACTCCCTTTGAAATAAAGACAATGGTAAGGGAGACCTGGGGTAAATTCGGGTATGTAGGAAGTAAGGCCCAAAATAAGTATTACCGTAAACTAAAAATAATTAAAAACAGCATAGATGACATGAATCCGGTACTGTTGAATATAGCTGGTGGTGATTACAAGGGACATACAGTTACAGTTATCGGTTACAAAGTTTTCGGTAACAACAGAGAATGTCAGCCTGACATGTCTTTTGTCACGGTATTAGATGGTTGGAGCGAGGAAGTAAGGTATATTGATTGGACTAAATTTGGTATCACATTAGCCAATGTGACGAGAATACTTTGATAATGTTTTGATGAGAGATTCAACACTCAGAGACTAAAATACCGATTGACAAACTAAAACTTTTCAATTATTATTAAGTAAATATTAAAGGTAATGATTGGAAATAGTAAAAATCCCTCAAGCTTTCAGAGAGTCGGCGGCTGGTGTGAGCCGATACCTTGCAGATTTTGAACTCATCCATGAACTGCTGCCCGACTGTGTAGGGTTAAGCCGGATTTCCTCCGTTACAGGGATAGATGGTGTTTGCCATTGAAAAAGCGAATTCTTAAGAATTAATTAGAGTGGTACCGCGAGTCAGCCTCGTCTCTATACAGAGATGGGGCTTTTTGTTGTTCTGAAAAGTGAAGATAACAAAAGAAAAGATGATCAAATACCGGGTTTGAGCATCTATGTAAAACATTGTATTAGCAATTTTAATTCAATAACTATTCTGAATTATTTATGGAGGTTTTTAATATGAGCAGAAAAATACTTGTACTTGACACCACATTGAGGGACGGAGAACAGGTTCCCGGCGCAAAACTTAATCTATATGAGAAACTTGAATTGGCACATCAGCTCAAAGCATTAAATGTAGATATTATTGAGGCCGGCTTTGCAGCCTCTTCTCAAGGGGATTTCAATTCCATTAAAGAAATAGCAGCAAAAATTGGTAACAGCAGCATTATGATTACAGCTCTTGCAAGAGCTGTAAAAGGTGATATTGATGCTGTATACAATAGTGTGAAATTTGCACAAAATCCTTTAATCCATATAGTACTTGGGACATCTGAGGTTCACATCAATAAAAAATTCAGCAAAACCATGAATGAAGTTATGGAAATGGGAGTGAGTGCTGTTAAATACGCAAAAACCTTACTGCCTGAGGTTCAGTATTCAACAGAAGATGCTTCAAGATCTGAATTCGAGTATTTATGGAAAACCTTAGAGGCGGTAGTTAAGGCAGGAGCCACAATGATTAATATCCCCGATACTGTCGGTTATGCTGTTCCCGAGGAATTTGGCAAGCTGATAGCGAAGATAAACTACCGACTTAAGAACTTGAATGATAAGGTAATACTAAGTGTGCACTGCCACAACGATACAGGCTTGGCTACCGCAAATACGCTTGCAGCTATCAAGAATGGTGCTGATAAAATAGAGTGTACTATAAATGGACTTGGAGAAAGGGCAGGCAATGCAGCCCTTGAGGAAGTGGTAATGGCAATGAGATTAAGAGCTGCCTACTATAATGCCCATACAGACATTGTTGCAAAAGAAATTTATAAAACCTCCAGACTGGTCAGCAATCTGACCGGATTGGATATCCAGGTTAACAAAGCTATAACGGGGGACAATGCTTTTGCACATTCCTCGGGTATACATCAAGACGGTCTGCTCAAATCCAGAGAGGTTTATGAAGTAATTGCTCCAGAGGACGTTGGAGTAGAGAATATGGATATAATTCTGACTGCTAGGTCTGGACGTCACGCGTTTCGAAATGCTGCTGAAAAACTTGGCTATAAGTATAAGGATGAAATGGATTTTGAAGCCCTCTTCAGGGAATTTCTGGAACTGGCAGATGTGAAAAAGGAGGTCTATGACCACGACGTTTACTATCTTTTAGATAAACATAACCATATCAATTCTGATGCAGATAGAGAAGCTTCAGAAGCAAGGCTTGAGCTTTATGAACTTGTTTCTTTTCAGGTAGTAAGCAATGACATTTTTCCGACTGCTACTATTAAGCTTAAAAAGGGAGATGAGCTCTATAAGCACAGTTCGGTAGGTGATGGCCCAATAGATGCACTGTACACTGCCATTAAGGATATTACCGGACTTGAGGTAGATCTTAAGGAGTATAAAATCAGCAGTATGTCCAGAGGGAAGGAAGCGTTGGGAAGAGTCAGTATAAGAATTTGTCACAATGAAAAAGTCTACACTGCCAGAGCGATGGACACTGACGTAATAAAGGCCAGTGCACTTGCCTTTATTAATGGATTAAATGCGATTATACTAGACCGGATTAATTGACAGCATCTTAATAAAATAAAATTCAGCGGTATAGTTATAAATTAACATAAGGACATTATGATAAGCCACCGCGACCGATGTTTCCATGGGACATCGGTCGCGGTGGCAGTATAAACATTTATGCTTTTGGGAATTGATGTGTTATAAACCAATCCATCAGTTTATAGCCCTCTTCAACAAAAATACCTGTCTTTGTTGCTTCTGCTTCATCATAGCTCTTCGCTTCAGACTGTATTTCATTGGTACTGTCGTATAAAATAAACGGAACAGGCTCAGAGGTATGGGTACGCAAGCTCAGTGGAGTAGGATGATCCGGAAGCACCAGAATCCTGTACTCTCTGTGTTTTTTGAGTCCCTCCAGAATTGGAGCTACAACCTTTTGGTCCAGATACTCAATTGCTTTAACCTTATTATCAATTTCAAACCGATGGCCGCATTCATCAGGCGCTTCAACATGCACATAAACAAAATCCTTACCATTGTCCAGCTCTGCCAAAGCAGCGTTGGCCTTTCCGATAAAGTTTGTGTGTATGTTACCGGTGGCACCTTCTACATCAACAGAGTCAAGTCCGGCACATAAGCCTATACCCTTTAACAAATCAACAGCTGAAATCATGGTTCCAGTCTTATTGTATTTTTCACTGAAGGAAGCTAGAGCTGGCTTTTTACCCTCACCCCAAAGCCAAATCGAATTTGCGGGTCTAAGTCCACGAGCTTTTCTTGCCTCATTTACAGGATGATTCTTCAGAATATCATAGCTCTTCACCATAAGCTCCAGCAGCAGCCCGGACTCTTCCTGTGGAAGATATTCCGTCACCTTTTTTTCCAGAATATCATGGGGAGGAGTGCAGCCTAAGCCTGTTTTACCGTTGCTCCAGACCATACAGTGTCTGTAGCTTATTCCAGGATAGAATTTAATATTTTCACTGCTTAACTCATTATTAACAGCCTCAATCAGAACCCTTGCCTCTTCGGTGGAAATTTCATCCGAACTGTAATCAATCATGGTCTTATCGGCATAAGCTGCTTCGGCTTCGGATAAGTATACCAGATTACAACGAAGTGCTACATCGGTAGGCAGAAGTTCTATTCCCATACTTACTGCTTCAAGGGGAGAACGGCCAGTATAATACATTTTAGGGTTATATCCCATGACAGAAAGATTGGCAGCGTCGCTTCCCGGAGGAATCCCATCAGGAACTGTTTTAACCAGACCAACCGCACCCTTTTTTGCAAGCATATCTATATTTGGCTTCTTTGCATACTGCAAAGGAGTTTTGTTATCCAACTCCTGCATGGGATAGTCTGCCATGCCGTCACCTAAAACAACAACATATTTCATATTAGCCCCCATTCTCCAGCTTTATATTAACGAAAACTCTGTCTTCGCAAATAATCAGCCGGCGTAATACATGCAGGGGATAAATGAATCCCCTGTATGACTTCAAAAAAATTCTAACCCTTTGTTACAACCTTTGCCCAGGTATCCTTAAGACCGACAGTTCGGTTGAAAATCAGCTTGTTTTGTGTAGAATCGGTATCAACGCAGTAATAACCCATTCTAAGGAACTGGAATCGGTCGCCTGGTCTGGCTTTTACAAGATCAGGTTCAACCATGCAATTATCAATAATTTCAAGAGAATTAGGATTGATATTTGATCTGAAATCCTTGCCCTCTTCGACATCCTCTGGATCGATTTTCATAAACAGATGATCATATAGGCGAACCTCTGCCTTAACAGCATGAGGAGCTGAAACCCAATGCAAAGTACCTTTTACTTTTCTTCCGTCAGGAGAATTTCCACCCTTAGAAGCCGGATCATAGGTACATTTCAGCTCAGTAATTTCTCCGGCATCGTTCTTCACCACGCTCTGACAGGTAATAAAATAAGTATTTTTCAGACGGACCTCCTTACCCGGTGCAAGGCGGAAGAACTTATTGGGAGGATTCTCCATAAAGTCGTCCTGTTCAATATATATTTTTCTAGAAAAAGGCAGCTTTCTTGTTCCCATCTCAGGATTTTCAGGATTGTTGTCAACGTCGAACCATTCGACCTGACCCTCAGGATAATTTTCTATAACAACCTTCAACGGCCTCAATACGGCCATAACCCTTGATGCACTGTAGTTGAGGTCATCCCTTATACAATGCTCCAAAAGTGCAAAGTCAACAAGACTGTTGTTTTTTGCAACACCTATTTTTTCACAGAAGGTTCTGATTGAAGCGGGAGTATAACCACGTCTTCTCAAACCTGATATTGTGGGCATTCTGGGATCATCCCAACCATTTACATAATTCTCGTTTACAAGTTGAAGGAGTTTACGCTTACTCATCTGTGTATATGCCAGATTTAATCGTGCGAACTCAATCTGCCTGGGCTTTGCAGGTAAATCAATATTTTCCTTGACCCAGTCATAGAGAGGTCTATGGTCCTCAAACTCAAGAGAACAAAGGGAATGGGTAATACCCTCCACAACATCCTCAATCGGGTGGGCATAATCATACATAGGATAAATACACCACTGGTCACCTGTTCTGTGATGATGAGCTCTGAGGATTCTATATATAACAGGATCTCGCATATTGATATTCGGTGAAGCCATGTCTATTTTAGCCCTTAGAACTTTTGAGCCGTCAGTGAACTCACCGTTTTTCATTCTCTCAAACAAATCCAGATTCTCTTCGATGGACCTATCTCTGTAGGGGCTGTTTTTGCCGGGTTCAGTAAGTGTACCTCTATGTTCTCGTATCTGTTCTGCTGTCAGATCACAAACAAAAGCTTTTCCGGCTTTTATAAGCTTAACTGCACAATCATACATTATATCGAAATATTCAGATGCATAAAACATATTGTCCCAGTTGAAGCCAAGCCATTTAACATCTTCCTGTATTGACTCAACATACTCCACATCTTCCTTGCTGGGATTTGTATCATCAAAACGGAGGTTACACTTGCCATCGTATTTAAGAGCAGTGCCAAAATCAATACATATAGCCTTGGCGTGGCCTATGTGGAGATACCCATTAGGTTCGGGCGGGAATCTTGTTATTACAATATTATCAGGAACCCTACCTGCAGCCAGATCCTCATCAATAAAATCATAGATAAAGTTTGAGGGCTGTGTATTTTCTTCTTCGTTTACAGAGCTGTTGATTATTTCATCAGCCATAATTTACCTCCATATATTCCTAATAAATTTAATTATCAATATATTAACAGCATTTTTTTGATACTCTATTTTATAGATTGTTCTTAAGTTTCTCAATCCCTATTCCGATTCTCTTCAAGGTTTCTTCTTTTCCAAGAATATCAGCTATTTCAACGGCTCCTCCTGGTGTCACAGCCTTACCGGAGATTGCGGTTCTTATAGGCCATAACACAAGGCTGTTCTTGATACCAAGAGCTTCTATATGAGCAAAGAGTTTTTCATGAATAACATCAAAATTCCAGTCAGTTATTGACTCAAGTACTGGCAGTACAGCATTAAGGCTTTCCAGTGAGTTCTCAAGAGTAGTTTTACTCTTCTTGTGAACATACATCTGGATATCGTAATCAGGTAGCTCATCGATAAAGTCGATAGTATCAGGAATAGTAGTCAGAACTTCAGTTCGTAACTGCAATAGCTTGCTGAGCTTTATTGTATCGATATTTTGATTTTTTATTGCTTTATTATAGAAAGGCAGAGCCAGCTTGTGGAATTCTTCAACAGGCATCTTGCGGATATATTCTCCATTCATCCAAGTCAGCTTGTTTATATCAAAGATAGCGGGTGACTTACTGATACCACTGATATCAAACACATCCTCCAGCTCTTTCAGTGAGTATATTTCCCTGTTATCTCCGGGGCTCCAGCCGAGAAGAACCACATAGTTTACAATTGCCTCTACAAGATAGCCCATTGAAACAAGATCTTCAAAGGAGGGGTCTCCGGCCCTTTTGCTTAGCTTCTGTCCCGATGCCTTCAAAATTAAAGGCACATGTACGTAAGTAGGGATATCCCAGCCGTAGGCCTGATACAAAAGGTTATACTTTGGTGTTGAAGCAAGATATTCATTACCTCGTACCACATGTGAAATAGCCATTTGATGGTCATCTATTACGTTGGCAAAATTATAGGTGGGGAGTCCGTCTGTCTTGATCAGAATTTGATCGTCAAGTTCGACGTTATCCACTGTTATAGTACCATAAACAGCATCTTCAAAGCTTGTGGTCCCTGAGTCGGGCATTTTCTGTCTGATAACGTAGGGTTCATTGTTTGCAAGCTTCTGTTCAATCTCTTCCTTTGATAGTCTGAGACAGTGGCGGTCATATCTGTGGCCCTGTCCGGCAGTATCCTGCGCATCCTTAAGTTCAGCAAGCCTTTCCTTTGAACAGAAGCAGTAGTATGCTCCGCCTAATTCTACAAGCTTTTTGGCATATTCCAGGTACATGCCTTTTCTTTCACTTTGCACATATGGACCATAAGCTCCTCCTATATCAGGACCTTCATCATGGACAAGGCCTGCTAGCTTCAGGGTTTTATAAATAATGTCAACAGCACCTTCAACAAAACGTTCCTGATCAGTATCCTCTATTCTTAAAATGAATTTACCATTTTCCTTTTTAGCTATCAGGTATTCATACAATGCGGTTCTTAAGTTTCCAATGTGCATGTAGCCTGTAGGACTTGGTGCAAATCTTGTTCTTGTTTGCATATTGCTTCTCCCTTCATATTATAGTAATAAAATATATTAAAATAAAAACCTTTCGTCCATATGCAGGACGAAAGGTAATCTTCCGCGGTACCACCGTGCTTGGCAAAGCCCTCTTAAAAAACGATAAACTGATATTCGTTCTTAACTCTGTAACGGGAGTAGCCCGTCAGGCTTACTTCACTCAATATTATTTCAAAATCATTTAAAAGTAAGAGAAAACACGTGATACATTTCGAAATAATAACCAGAATGTTTCTTCGGCCTGAAGCTCGGATACCTGTTTCCATCAGTGTTTCTGCCAGTTTCCCACCATCCCCGGCTCTCTGTAAGTCCTTTAAAGTGCAAATTGACTATAGAAACTTAAAGATGTACTTATTATCGTCATTGCTGAATAACTTATAGTTTGTTTTTAATTATATTATTTTAAATTAATATGTGTCAAGGCTTTGGTTTCATAAGGGAGCTTACTGGAGCAAATCAAATATGCCTTTTAATCCCTTTTCTTCAAAGTTGATCATGTTCTTAAAGCTGACCAATTCATCCTTTACAATGTCATTTAAAAGACTTTGACCTAATACCTCCACCGGTGCAAGGTCGTCCGTAAACACAAGCTTATCTTCGGTAACCTCCTGAAGATTCTGCCTGACATAATCTGAAACCTCATGTAAGGGATTCTGCTCATTAAGCTTACTTATATTATTATCAAAGTTATTGAGCATATCGATATCCTTTGATGCAAAAAGCAAAACATTTGTAGTATTCTTTATGTCACAGGTAAAGACCTTGTTCATAACGCTTTTTACTGTCTGACTTAAATACTGGTTTATGGGATTATCTCCCTTCGATTTCATATTTATATTTAATATGATTATGCCACCGGGCTTAAGATGGTCAGATACCTCGGTAAAAAATTCCCTTGTTGTCATGTGAAAGGGGATAGTTATATCGTGATAGGCATCAACCATAATAACATCATATTGTTTACAGTTTTTATCGGATAAAAAGGTTCTGCCGTCGGTCTCATAGACTGTAGCTTCATCTTCAGTTACACCGAAATATTTTCTGGAAAGTTCAACTATTTTGGAATCTATCTCAACAGCATCTGTTTTTACACTTTTATAATAGAGTTTTGACTGTTTGGCATATGTCCCGGTACCGTTGCCAAGTATCAACAGATCAAGATTTTTGTCCGGATTGAAGTCCTTTAGAAACTGGGGAGCCATAAGTGCATAATCATAGTAAAGACCTGAAAGCTTATTATCCTTCCTGTATACAGATTGGACACCGAAAGCTACATTTGTTGAAAGGTGGACGGCTTCATCGTCCTCTGAAACCTGCAGATAATTATATACCGATTCGCCCTCGTAAATACAATCCTTCCAGAAGGCATAAGAATTTGACAAGGGGAGAAAAACAAGTACCAGTATTAAAATTGAACTTACAATTACCCTTACCATTTTAATCTTTTTTATTAAGAAGTAACTTAAGCATATTAAGTTTAAAATCAATGAAAAAAGTAAAAATGACTTTTTTGTTCCTATATATGGAATTGTAACAAAAGTAGGTAAAAAGGTTCCAATTATACTGCCGATAGTATTTGCGGCGTATATCTTACCTGTAGTTTTACCTGCGTTTTCTAAATCAGTTACTCCCTGCTTGACTAGATATGGGGAAACCATCCCAAGACCGATCAAAGGAGCTGAGAACAGGACCAGACAGGATATGGCCGTACCTGTTACCAGTAAATCATTTGAAATAAACAAGGCTAATAGCCCGGTAATAGCCAATACAACATAGTTGCCGATAAAAGGAATTACAGCTATCCATAGTGCCGCACCCCATATAATCAGGTAAAGTTTATTGAGACTGTTATTTTTATCTGCCGATCTCCCTCCCAAAATATTACCAATGCTTAATGAAATCATAATCAAGCCGATAATGACCGTCCAAATGATCTGAGAGGTTCCAAAGGTTGGGGCTAGTAGTCTTGAAATACTCAATTCAACTCCCATTACCGACATACCACAAAAAAACGAGGTGGCGTACAAAAGAAGCTTTTTCTCCATAAGTCCTTTATCCTGTCCTTTCATAATGTAATTACAACTGCCACAGCAGCCGATTCGTTGGTACTTACTATAATTATTCCTTATTACATAGTATATAGTTTATCTCATAATGGCTTATTTGTGAAATGGTTATTTACTGCACGGACTAATTAACTGTTTTTTTATTCCATTTCTGTTAATAGGTAAAAGACACATACCAACAAATTTAAACAATTTAACCTTGTATACAATGAACAATTTGTATATAATAAAAGTGGTGCAAGTACTTGTTTCCAGGTATTATGACCAAGTATTAAAATAAAATATATATTTATGGGATACTTTTTATTATAATGTGTTATTTAAGAAAGGGGACTATCTGTATGAATTTTTTAGAGCAGATTATTAGCAGGGCAAAAAGTGATATTAAGACAATCGTTTTACCTGAAAGTACTGATATTAGAACAATAAAGGCTGCAGCAATGATTCAGGAACAGGGGATAGCAAATGTTATTCTTGTTGGTAACAAGGATGAAATAAAGAAACTGGCTGGAGACCTTGACATATCCAAGGCCCAAATTGTTGACCCGGCTAATTTTGATAAATTTGAAGAGTATGTAAATACTTTATATGAACTTAGAAAAGCAAAAGGTATGACCCTGGAACAGGCAAGAAAATTATTAAGTGAAAATGTATTGTATTTCGGTATAATGATGGTAAAAATGGGTGCAGCTGACGGAATGGTTGCCGGGGCTATAAACTCAACAGGAAATACATTAAGACCGGCACTTCAGATATTAAAGACTGCTCCGGGAGCTAAACTGGTATCTGCCTTCTTTATAATGGTAGTTCCAGACTGTGAGTATGGTGAAAATGGAGTTTTTGTTTACGGTGACAGCGGTCTTGTTGAAAATCCAAATGCTGAAGAACTTTCTGAAATTGCAATTGCTTCTTCAAAATCTTTTAAGAGTCTTGTGCAAGCAGAGCCAGTTGTAGCTATGCTTTCTTATTCAACCTACGGAAGTGCAAAAAGTGAATTAACAGAAAAAGTTGTGGAAGCTACAAAGCTCGCAAAACAGAAGGCTCCTGAACTTCAACTCGACGGAGAACTTCAGGCGGATGCTGCCATTGTTGCTTCTGTTGGACAGTCAAAAGCCCCCGGAAGTCCAGTTGCAGGTAAGGCAAATGTATTAATATTCCCGGATTTAAATTGTGGAAACATATCGTACAAGCTTACACAGAGACTTGCCAAAGCCGATGCTTACGGTCCAATAATTCAAGGTTTGGCAAGACCTGTAAATGATCTTTCAAGAGGTTGCAGTGCTGAAGATATTGTTGGAGTTGTAGCTATTACCTGTGTTCAGGCACAGAATATGTAATTAAAGCAGTGAAGAGTGGATAATGAACCATAGTATTTAAATAAATTAATTTTTAGGAGATGAATTATAAATGAAGGTTTTGGTTATTAACGCAGGTAGTTCTTCATTAAAATATCAGTTAATTGATATGACTAATGAATCTGTTCTTGCTAAAGGACTATGTGACAGAATAGGTATTGAAAACTCATTTATCAAGCAGTCAAAGGGTGATGAAGAAGCTGTTGTAATCAATAAGGTCTTAAAGAATCATAAAGACGCAATTGAGGCTGTTATCAGTGCACTTACCGATGATAAGATTGGTGTTATAAAGAGTATGTCTGAAATATCAGCAGTTGGACACAGAATAGTTCACGGAGGAGAAAAATTCAACAGCTCTGCAGTTATTAACGAACAAGTTATGGATGCAGTAAGAGAATGTATTGATATAGCTCCCCTTCACAACCCTCCAAATATTATTGGTATCGAAGCTTGTCAGCAGATTATGCCTAACGTACCGATGGTTGGAGTATTTGATACGACTTTCCACAGCTCAATGCCTGAGCATGCATACCTTTATGCAATCCCCTACGAGCTGTATCAGAAGTACGGAATAAGAAAATATGGTTTCCACGGTACATCACATAAGTATGTTTCCGAGAGAGCAGCAGAGTTGCTTGGTAAGCCTTTAAGCGAAATTAAAATAATAACCTGTCACCTGGGCAACGGCTCAAGTATATGTGCTGTTAACAATGGAAAATCAATAGATACATCAATGGGCTTCACACCATTGCAGGGACTTGCTATGGGAACCAGGAGCGGTACAATTGACCCTGAAGTAGTTACCTATCTGATGGAAAAGGAAGACCTCACTGTTAAGGGAGTTAGTAACCTGTTGAATAAAAAGTCCGGTGTTCTTGGAGTTTCAGGTGTAAGCAGCGATTTCAGAGACCTTCATTCTGCAGCTGATGAAGGGAACAAACGTGCTCAACTGGCACTTGATATATTTGCATACGGAGTTAAGAAGTTTATCGGAGAGTATATTGCAGTTATGAACGGAGTCGATGCTATCGTATTCACAGCAGGTATTGGTGAGAATAATTCCGTAATAAGAAGTATGGTTCTGGATAACATGGACTTCTTTGGCATTAAGATTGATGCTGAGAAAAACAGGATCAGAGGTCAGGAGATAGATATAAGTACGACTGACGCTACAGTAAGAACACTGGTCATTCCGACAAATGAAGAACTTGCTATTGCAAGAGAAACAATGAGACTTCTCAAATAATATATCTTCGTTGTTACATTGTATATAATATTTAACTATCTATATATTTGAGATAATATTAAACAAAAATATGGGTAATAATAAGTTATATACTCAACAATCTTATTTGACTGTTGAGTATATAATTTTAAATTAAAATTACCGAAATTGAATTATTGACAAAAGAGGTATTAGTTAGTATAATATCAGTTGTCGGTTTTTAAGAGGTTACTAATGAGAGTTAATGTGTCTGATATAGTTAAAACTGAAGGGGCCGGGATTGACGTCGGTTTTAACGGCGATTTACCGGAATTACGGGAGTACGATACTTCAGTAGAGTTTAAACCTTCATTTGAGTTCACAGGGCGCATCGTAAATTTGGGTGGCCTGTTAAAACTAAGTGGTGATCTTCATTTCGAGTTTAATGCAAATTGCCTCAGATGTCTGAAACAAGTACATACTGAATCAGATATCAAGGTTGAAGAGAGCTTTGTCGAGGTTTCCAAATCCGATGATGTTGAAGCATATACTTTTGAAGGAAATGTTGTGGACATTGATAAGCCACTTATGGACAACATAATTCTTGCATTACCAATGAAGACTATTTGCAGTGATAACTGTAAAGGCTTATGCAAGACATGTGGTACTAATTTGAACATAAAAAATTGTAATTGTGATGAACGCGAAATAGTAGACCCAAGAATGGAAATTCTTAAAGATTATTTCAAGTAGGTTTCTACTTATTAAATGGTTGCATTATAGTAGGGAGGTGTTATTGATGGCAAATCCAAAGCGTAGATGGTCCAAGGCAAGAACAGGTAAAAGAAGATCCCAGTGGAAACTGGCATCACCAACTCTAGTAAGCTGCCCACA
>JAEYWA010000155.1 GCA_023431385.1 Bacillota bacterium
GTACTAACAGAATAAATATTTATACTGTCAGAGTTGCTTCACAGGGCTTGGCAAACTATATAAAGCAGCTCGGAAAACAGGACAAGGGAATTGTTATTGCTTATGATTCCAGATTCATGTCCCCTGAATTTTCTCTCGAGGCCGCCAAGGTATTCTGCGCCAACGGAATTAAGGTGTACCTTTTTGATGAGTTACGTCCTACACCTCAGTTGTCATTTGCTGTCAGATACTTAAAAGCGGCTGCAGGAATTGTCGTTACAGCCAGCCATAATCCTAAACAGTATAATGGCTACAAGGTTTACGGCGACGATGGCGGGCAGTTGTCCTTGGACGGATCCAATGCTGTTATTGACGAAATTAATAAATTGTCTGATATAACAAAAATAAACACTATGTCAAAGGAAGCCGCTTTAGAAAAGGGTTTACTTGAAATAATAGGCAGCGAGGTTGATGATGCCTATATTGCAATGCTCAAGACGCTGCAGGTTAACAAGGATGCTGCCTCGAAGGTTGCAGACACCTTTAAAATTGTTTACACACCTCTTCACGGGGCAGGAAACAAGCCTGTGAGAAGAATTCTATCTGAAAATGGCTTCAAAAATGTTCTGGTTGTTAAGGAGCAAGAACTTCCAGATTCACAATTTACAACTGTAAAATCTCCAAATCCTGAAGAAAGATCAGCTTTTGAGCTCGCCATTAAACTTGCTTCTGAAAATAATGTGGATCTTATTATCGGAACTGACCCTGATAGTGACAGGGTTGGTGTAGTAGTTAGAAAGAACGACGGAGAGTATGCGGTTCTTACCGGAAATCAAACAGGCTGCTTGCTACTGGAATATATTCTAACAGCTATGAATGAAGCTGGGAATTTGCCTAAAAACGGTTTTGTTGTTAAGACTATTGTTACTACAGAGCTTTCAAGAGTAATTGCGAAATACTACAACATAGAACTTGTTGAGGTTCTTACCGGCTTTAAATTTATAGGTGAACAGATTATGCTCAGAGATGAGAACGGTAACCAGAAATACCTCTTCGGCTTTGAGGAAAGCTATGGATATCTTGCCGGAACAGATGTAAGAGATAAGGATGCAGTTGTTGCTTCAATGCTTATTGCAGAAATGGCAGCTTACTACAAGGTTAAAGGAAAGTCACTTTACGATGCACTTATTAATTTGTTTGAAAAGTATGGTTATTATGTCGAAGGAATAAATTCCTTTACCCTTGAGGGTAAGGATGGCTTACAGAAGATGAAAGCTGCGATGTCCACAATGCGCGCTGCCAAATATACCAGCTTTGGAAGACTAAAGGTTAAGGCTATAAGGGATTATCTGAATTCTGAGAAATTTATTGTTGAGGACGGTTCAACAGAAGAGATTACTTTACCTGAGTCGGATGTTCTTTATTTTGAAATGGAGGATGGTTCATGGTTCTGTGTAAGACCTTCGGGAACAGAACCTAAAATTAAGATATACTACGGTGTTTCTGATAAGACTTTAGAATTATCACAACAGAGATTGGATGACTTGAAGAACAACGTTCTTGAAGTTATAAAACCTCTCCTTTAATGCAAGAAAGCCCGTCTGTACAGCTTTACGAAGACTGGAAGACGGGCTTTATAATGTTTTATTGTACCAAATCAGAGCTTTTGCTTCTGGTTTATAGATTGTTTATCTTCACTATTCGTCACAGTACCCCCAGGAAGTTGTATTACCGCTATTTCCGGAGTTGAAAGGAACCTGAAGGGGAAAATAACGTTTCCAAGCCCCCTGTTAATATAAAGGTTAATGCCGTTTACTTTGTGCAGTCCCCTGAAGCATTTCATCCTGCATAGCTTTTCTTTTCTCATCAATTTGAACTCAATATTAAAGGGCATCCAAATTTGGCCCCCGTGAAAGTGCCCGCATAGCAAATAATCAACTTTATCTGCAGGAAGGTCAAATATTATGTCCGGATTGTGTGAAACTACAATATTGATGCAGCCGGTGACAGTTGAAGCTTCAATGCCCAATAAGGCCTTTCTTATATCTGGTTTTCCTTTTCTCAGATCGTCAATTCCTATCAGGTTGTAAGGAATTCCGTTTTTCAATATTTTTAATTTTGAGTTCAGCAGTACTTTTCCGCCAGCAGCTTCAATTTTTTCAATAAATCCGTCTTTATTATTTGTATTATAATATAAGGCTTTATGATCATGATTGCCAAAAGTCAAATAGACAGGGTAATTCTTCGTCAATAGCGTTAAGAAAGCTATAAACTTTTGAATGTCCCGATAAGTTTCTATGTAATCACCGCTCATTATAACAATATCAGGCTTGACCCGATCAAGCCGGGTCAGCAGCTTTGCTTCAGAAACATAAAATTTATTAATATGTATATCAGATAAATGTACAATTTTTAAGCCATCTGAGTTTGAACAGAAACTAACAAAACTTGTCGATAAAAAAGTTGTTTCAATTTTCATATAAAGCAGAATTAAAGTGATCGTAATAACAATATATATCATTTTATAGCTCCTGTTGTATTTACCTTCGGTATGTAAAATAAGTATATAGAAAAAATGGCGCTTTGTAAAATTTCCTTCAAAAGACACTGCTAAATAAAAAGTGTTGCTACTTTTTGGCACAATAAGTATAATTATGTTATTAAATGCATAAATTATGATTATTTATAAGTTATTCACTTGAAATTATGTATAGCTAAAGTCATAACAAGTTTAAGAGGAAGAAATGAGACAAATAAAAATATCCAACTGTGAGCCGGGGATGGTACTCGGTAAAGCGATATTCAATGATAATGCCATACTTCTTGAAGCGGGTGCTTTTTTATCTAAGTCATACATTGAACGGTTAATCGATATGGGGTTTACAGATATTTATATTGAAGATGATATATCAAATGGCTTGGTTGTACATGATGTAGTTAACGAAGCGACCAGACAGGAAGCTATATCTTTTGTTAAGAATACCATGGAGAATTACTCATCCATGGAGCTGATTAATTCAGATGAAGCAATTGAGATAGTAAACAAAATACTTGATGAGATATTAACTCTAGATGACATCATTGTCAATTTGATGGATATAAAAACCTGTGATTCATATACATTTGCCCATTGTGTAAATGTATGTATTCTCTCTATAATAACCGGGCTGAAGCTTAAGCTTAGTAATGAACAGTTGAAAGAGTTAGGAATTGGAGCGCTTTTACACGATATAGGGAAGTTAATGATTCCAACCGATATATTATTAAAAAAAGCGGCTTTATCAACCCCGGAATATGAAATTGTTAAACAGCATTCAATTTTAGGTTACAATATAATAAAGAAATTACCTCTTATCAGCGAGGTTTCTGCCAGAGTAGCACTTGAACACCATGAAAGATTTAACGGCAAAGGCTATCCTAATGGTTTAGTTAATGATGAAATTCATTTGTTTTCAAGAATAGTGGCCATTACGGATATATTCGATGCGCTGACATCCAATAGAATTTACAGGGAGAAAATAAGTACTAATCAAGCTATAGAGTACCTAACCGTTATGGCGGCACCTACTCTTGATTCTACAGTATTAAATTGCTTTATCGAAATTATTCCTCCATTTCCTGTTGGAACAGGTGTTATCCTAAATAGCGGCGAAAAAGGCGTAGTTATCAGGCTGAATAAAAATTTACCAACCAGACCTGTTGTAAGGCTTGTATTTAATTCGGACGGCAGTAAGAAGGAGGTATACAACGAGGTTAACCTCTCGGAAGCATTAAATTATACTATAATAAATAACGCCGAGTTGGTTAGATAAACACTACGCAAACAGAGCTTCAGAATGCTGTCATTTATTTTCACTTTACTTTGGATTGGTAAACTGTGACTAAGCTTGAAGCTTTTACAAAGTAATTTATGGTTGACAAATTGAATGTTTGTCATTATAATAAGAAATGCTCGTGCGGATGTGGCGGAATTGGCAGACGCGCTGGATTTAGGTTCCAGTGAGAGATCGTGGGGGTTCAAGTCCCTTCATCCGCACCAA